>JACMMK010000288.1 GCA_014379045.1 Burkholderiales bacterium | reverse complement strand
TTTCGACCCAGGAGAAGGGCAGGCGCGGGTAGGCGGCCACGAGCGCTGCGCGGCTGTTGCCTACTACCATCATCAGTACACCGTGCGCGGTCAGGTGGCGCGCGGCGTGCGCTACGATGCGCCGCACGATGTCGAGCCCGTCGGCGCCGCCCGCCAGCGCGTCGACCGGCTCGTGCCGATACTCCGCGGGCAGTGCGGCCATCGCTGCCGCATCGACGTACGGCGGGTTGGTGACGATCAGGTCGTAGCGGCGCGTGCCGAGCGGCGCGTACAGATCGCCTTCGAACAGCGCGACGCGCCCGGCCAGGCCATAGTCGTCGACGTTCGCGTGTGCCAGCGCGAGCGCGTCGTGGCTCAGCTCCACGGCATCGACGTGCGCCTGCGCGAAGCGCAGTGCTGCGACGAGGGCGAGGCACGCCGACCCGGTACACAGGTCGAGCACGCGGCCCACCGTCGACTCGTCGATGCCCAACGGAGCCAGATCGTCGCGCAGCACCTCGGCGATGTACGAGCGCGGCACGATCACGCGCGCATCGACGCGAAAGCGCAGGTCACCGAGCCAGGCCTCGCCGGTCAGATAGGCGGCCGGAATGCGCTCTTCGATGCGCCTGCGATAGATGCGCGCGAGCGCCACGCGTTCATCCTTCAGCAGGCGCGCGTCGAGAAACGGCTCCAGGCGATCGATCGGCAACGCGAGCGTGTGCAGCGCGAGGTACACCGCTTCGTCCCACGCACCGGTGGTGCCGTGGCCGTAGGCGAGGCGATGATGCTCGAACTGCGAGGCACCGAAGCGGATGAAATCGCGCACCGTCGCGAGTTGATCGACGGCCTGGGCGAACGTGCGTGCCAGCGTCACCGTCACCGCGTCAGCAGGCGCTCGAGGATGCCCTCGTACACGTCAGCCAGCAGTGCCGGGGTGTCGAGCGACACGCGTTCGTCGAGCGCATGCGCGGTGCGGTTGACCGCGCCGAATTCGAGCAGCTCGCCGCAGACGTCCTTGAGGAAGCGCCCGTCCGAAGTGCCCCCGGTCGTCGACACCTCGGCGCTCACGCCGGTCACCGCCGCGATCGCGGCGAGCGTGACCTCGACCAGAAGGCCGCGCCCGGTATGGAACGGCTGGGCACCGACGGTCCAGTCGATGCGGAAGTCCAGGCCGTGGCGCACGAGTACCGCTTCGAGTCGCTGGCGCAGCGAATCGGCGCTGCTCGACGGGGCGAAGCGGAAGTTGAACAGCACTTCGACCTCGCCCGGGATGATGTTCGTCGCACCGGTGCCGGCGTGCAGGTTCGAGACCTGCCACGAGGTGGGCTGGAAATCATCGGTGCCCTGATCCCACTCGGTCGCGGCGAGCTCGCTCAGCGCCGGGGCGAGCAGATGGACGGGGTTGCGCGCAAGATGCGGGTACGCGATGTGCCCCTGTCGACCCGCGACCACGAGGCGGCCCGACAGCGAACCGCGGCGCCCGTTCTTCAGCATGTCGCCCAGCTGCTCGACCGAGGTCGGCTCGCCGATCACGCACCAGTCGATGCGCTCGTTGCGGGCACGCAGGCGTTCGACGACACGCACCGTACCGTCAACCGCGTTGCCTTCCTCGTCGGAGGTGAGCAGGAACGCGATCGAGCCCGCAGGACTCGACGTGCGCGCAAGGAAGCGCTCGGCAGCCACGACCATCGCGGCGATCGCGCACTTCATGTCGGAGGCGCCGCGACCGGCAAGGCAGCCGTCGATCTGCGTCGGCTCGAACGGTGGCGTCTGCCACTGCGCGAGCGGCCCGGTCGGCACCACGTCGGTGTGCCCGGCGAAGCAGAACAGCGGCGTCTGCGTGCCGTGCCGCGCCCACAGGTTGGTGACGCCGGCGCAGACGATCGGCTCGATGGTGAATCCGCATGCCGCGAGGCGCTCGGCGATCAGTGCCTGGCAGCCGTGGTCGTCGGGCGTGATCGACGGTCGCGCGATCAGGGTCCGCGCCAGTGCCAACGACGGGTCGTCGGCGTGGCCGCCGGGGCTGCGCCCGCTGCGGGATGGCGGGGCGCTCAACACTGCGCGCTCAGACGACATCCATGTTGAATTTGAAGCTGCCGAGGTCGGCGCCTTCGGTGCGTGCGGGTACCTTCGACGGCATCAGCGCCGACGAGCGCTCGGGCGGCGCGGGAATCGGCTGCGTGATGTCCGGCCCGGCGGGCTGACCGTTGGCGAGGCCACGCGCGTTGTTGAACTGCCACGACAGGTTCGTCGGCGAATCGGAGTTTGCGAGCGCCTCGTCCTGGGTCACCAGACCGGTCGAGAACAGCTTGAACAACGAGCGCTCGAAGGTCTGCGAGCCCGGCGACAGGCTCTGCTCCATCATGTCGCGAATCTGATCGAACTCGCCCTTCTTGATCAGTTCCTGGATCGACAGCGTGTTGAACAGCGCTTCGACGGCAGGCACCAGCGACCCGTCCTTGCCCTTGAGCAGACGCTGCGAGATCACCGCGCGCAGCGTCATCGACAGATCCATCAGCAGCGACGGCCGCGCCTCGTAGGGAAAGAACGTGAGGATGCGATTCAGCGCGTGGTAGCTGTTGTTCGCATGCAGCGTGGTCAGGCACAGATGCCCGGTCTGGGCGTAGGTGATCGCATGCTGCAGCGTCTCGCGGTCACGAATCTCGCCGATCATCAGTACGTCGGGCGCCTCGCGCATCGCGCTCACCAGCGCATGGCCGTAGGACTTGGTGTCCATGCCGACCTCGCGCTGGTTGATGATGCTTTTCTTGTGCTGGAAGTTGTATTCGATCGGGTCCTCGATCGTGAGGATATGTCCGCCGCGGGTCTGGTTGCGGTGCTCGAGCATCGCCGCGAGCGTGCTCGACTTGCCCGACCCGGTCGATCCGACGATCAGGATCAGCCCGCGCTTCTCGAGCACCAGGTCGCCGAGCGACGAGGGCAGCCGCAACTCGGCGATCGACGGGACGACGTTCTTGACGTGCCGGATCACCATGCCGACCGCCCCGCGCTGCTGGAACACGTTCACGCGGAAGCTGCCGACGCCGGCGACTCCGTAGGAGAAATTCATCTCCAGGTTTTCCTGGAACGACTTCGCCTGCGCCTCGCTCATCACCTCCCACGCGACCTTGCGCACCATGGACGCGTCGAGCACCTGATTGTTGATCGGCATCACGCTGCCGCGGATCTTGATGCAGATCGGCGCGCCCGCGGTGAAGAACAGGTCCGAGGCCTGTTTCTCCGACATCAGATGGAACAACGGGGTCAGGAACATCGCCGCAGGAGCCTCGGATTCGTGACCGCCGGAAATCGCTTGGGAAGGCTGGAAGGGGTGGAAAGGCGGGAATGCTTGGGCGCCGGGGGCGCCCCCGCCACGGGGTCAAGGCGAAGCGCTAGTCCGGCTTGCGTTTGAGCAGCGATTTGAGGCTGCCGAACAGACCTTTCTTCGCCGTGTCTTCGTCCTCGACGGGTTCGTCCACCGCCAGCGGTTCGGGTTCGGGCTCGATCGGCGCCGGGCGGGCCTTCGGCGCCGCGCGCACCGGCTGCTGGTGCTTGCCCATGTTGCGGAACTGGTTCGGCTTGCCGATCAGCAGCTTTGCCAGCTCTTCGATCAGCGGAATGTCAACTTCCTCGATCTCGAACGTGTAGGCGACCTCGCCGAGTTTCTCGAGGTTCTTCGTGACGATGACGATGTGGCCCTTCTCGGGCATCCCGGCGATGGTGATCGCCACCGGCACTTCCGGCTCGACGGTGAACGCACCACTCTGGATATAGCCGCGCTCGCTGCGATACTCGCGCAGGTCGAACTTGAGCGAGTTGCCCCAGAGGAATTCGCGCATGCGCGTGACGAGCGCGTCGGAATCTTTCTCGAACTTGAGCTTGGTGGTGCCTACGCAGCGCGTGCGCAGCAGCACCTCCTCGAAGTAGTCGACATAGTCGATCGATTTGCGCCGTGCCGAGATTGCATAATCGCCCTGGCGCATGTCTTCGAGCATGCTCGAAGGCTCGATGTAGTAGTAGCGGATGACCTCGGGCTTGATCGTGTTGAGCGAATTCACCAGCTCGTGCAGATGCTGGTAGATCATCTTCAGCCGCTCATGGATCTCGCGGAAATAATGGTCGTGCAGCGCCGTACCGGACTGTTGCCGCTTGCGCAGTACTTCGGCCTGAGTCTTCAGATCGTCGAGCAGCGACATACCAGGGGAAGCCGGAGGCGAGGGTTGCGGCATGCCCGGGACGCACGCGAACGGCGCGGGTGACCGCGGATCGCGCTCGGCGACGAACATGAGTTGAACGGAACGACTGACGCGATTGTGCCAACACGGCGCCGGTTTGCAAAGCTGAGCGCAAGGTTCATGCCGGAATCGTCGGCGCTACCGTGTCATACACCGCGCAGGAGCTCATTGATGCTGGTCTTGGCCCGCGTCTGGGCATCGACGCGCTTGACGATCACCGCACAGTAGAGGCTGTGGCTGCCGTCCTCGGCGGGCAGCGACCCCGGCACCACCACCGAACCTGCCGGAATTCGGCCATATGTGACGGTCTTTGTCGCCCGGTCGAAGATGCGGGTACTCTGGCTGACGAATACGCCCATCGACAATACCGATCCCGCTTCGACGATCACGCCTTCGACCACCTCCGAGCGCGCGCCGATGAAACAGTCGTCCTCGATGATCGTCGGATTCGCCTGCAGCGGTTCGAGTACGCCGCCGATGCCGACCCCCCCCGACAGGTGCACATTGCGGCCGATCTGTGCGCACGAGCCGACAGTCGCCCAGGTGTCGACCATCGTCCCGTCGCCGACATGGGCCCCGATGTTCACGAACGAGGGCATCACCACGACGTTGCGGCCGAGGAAGGCCCCGCGTCGCACCGTGGCGGCCGGCACCACGCGGAACCCGCCGTCGGCGAAGGCCTGCGTGTCGTAGCCGGCGAACTTGGAATCGACCTTGTCGTAGAAGCGCAGCGCGCCCGCCTCGATCACCGCGTTGTCCTCGAGTCGAAACGACAGCAGCACTGCCTTCTTCACCCACTGATGGACCCTCCATTCGCCGTCGGCTTTCTCGGCGACGCGCAGGCGGCCGGCATCCAGACCGTCGATCACCTCGGCGACGCCATCGCGTACTGCGCGGTCGGCA
>JACMMK010000287.1 GCA_014379045.1 Burkholderiales bacterium | reverse complement strand
TCGAGCGTCAGTGACTGCTTGCCGCGATTGGCGCTGATGAAATAGGCCGACTCGGCGGTCGCGTTTCCTTCTGCATCCTTGATCCAGGGCGGCCCGAACGCGCGCGAGTCGTCGCCCTTCCCCGGACGCTCCACCTTGATGACCGCGGCGCCGAGATCGGCAAGATTCTGGCCGCACCACGGCCCGGCCAGGACACGGGTCAGGTCGAGGACACGGATATGAGAGAGCGGGCCTGACACGATTGCCTCCTATCGGCGGGTGCCATAGCACGGCGCGCACGACGGCCGGGCACCGTGGTCCATTATGTTGCGCCGGGCGACGAGCTGGCTAGTAGCACACGCCGCCTCGTCAGCGACGGAAAGCTGAGTGCAGCACTCCGGGTAGCTCCGAGACGACGTGCTACCGGGCGTTGATACGGTCAGCTGAGAGTGGCCTTGGCGCCGCCACATTCCAAGCTAGATGAGGCGGCGTCGAATCACAATCTTCCGGACAACGACGAGCACAAAAAACGGGCACCCGAAGGTGCCCGTCCAGCCGAATCGACTGCAGCAGAGGTTCTCGATCAGAACCGGTGCAGCAAGCCGATACCGAATGCGTCTGCGTCGTGCCCGTTTTGGCGGACCACCCCACTGGCGTGACCACCGGCAAAGTCGGTACGCCCGTTCGCGTCGTTCTTCAGGCGCGTGTAAAACAGGTACCCCTCGCTACGCTTCGACAGCGCGTAGCCGTAGCCCACGCTCCAGTGCGACGCACCCGAGTTGTCGCCCGTGGCCACGATATTGCCCAGCGTCGTCACGCCAGCGCCACCATTGGACGACACTCCGAGGTTGGCTGCGTTGAAGGTGTTCGAGCCGCTGACGTCACGCGCCTCGAGATACTGTACGCGGAACCGGTGTTGCGCGAGCGAATACTGTCCACTCACCAACCAGTTGTTCCGCGTGATGTCGGTCGACGCAGTCTCGTATTCGAGTCGGCTGTAAGCGGCAGTTACCAGGAACGGCCCGGAGTTGAAGCTTGCCGATGCGAGCCAGGACATATCGTCCAGTTCGCGGCCGTTCGCCGCCAAAGAGCGGAAGCCCACATGCTTCTGATAGCCGAGGCCAGCACGGAACGGACCGCCCGTGTAATACGCGGCCACGCTATACAGGTACGGATCGATCTCCGGACCCGGGCCGGCAGTGACGCTCTTCTGTTCGTTCGCGGCGTACTGCGCACGAACCGAGAAGCCGCTGAACACCGGCGAAGCCCAGTTCAGCGAGTTGTTCACGCGACGGCTGAATGCCGCGTCGCCGCCACCGGCGATCGGGTTGAGACCCGTTGCATCGCCGTTGTTCAGGATCGCGTTGATGCCGTTCGCGCCGGTCAGACCGAATGCGAAGTTGTTGACACCGAGGACGATCTTCAACGGGCTGTCGTAGTTACCGAAGAACACCTGACCGATGCTGCTCTGCAGACCGAGGAACGTGTTCCGCGAGCCCCAGGTGTTGGTGCCGCCCGTACCGTCAGCCGAACCGACGTTCTGCTCGACCTGCCAGATCACCGACAGACCGCCGCCGAGTGATTCGGCACCGCGGAAGCCGATGTTGAACACGCCCGGCGAACCGATGCGGTTGCGGCGCGGGTAGTCGTTGTTCGGCGCGCCAACAGTGGCGCCGTCGGCCTCGATGCTTATGAATTCGGCCTGAAGGTTCCCGTAGATCGTCACGTTGGACGGGGTCTGCGCGAACGCGACCGGCGCCGCGAAGGCCGATACGACCGCCGCTGCAATGAGTTTCTTTTTCACAGTAGAGCCTCCTGAAAAGCTTCGAAGTGGTGGATGTCAGCGCCTGAGGGTCGGTTCGCCGCCACCCAGACTTCTCAGAGCTGAGAAGTGTCGCTATTCTGCCGACACCTCCCACCGCTTCACAACGTCCATGAGCAAATAGGCGCGGAGGGAGCGCCCCAATGTTGCGAGAACACAACACCACGCCGCCCGCTCTTTCCTTAACAGCCCTGCCTTCCGAGGAGTTCCATGAGCCCGCCATCCGACAGAAAAGTCACGCTGATTCCCGGTGACGGCATCGGCCCGGAAGTCACCGCCAGCGCGCGTGCGATCGTCGAAGCGAGTGGTGCCCACTTCGACTGGGATATACAGCCCGCGGGCCTTGCAGCCCAGGCCGCAGGTCTGCCGGCGCTCGGCGCCGCGGTGTTCGAGTCGATCGGGCGCACCGGGCTCGCACTGAAGGGCCCGACCGGCACGCCGTTTGGGGTGCCCTACCGGATCGAGATCGGTGCACATGCGATGAATCCGAAACCCGAGCCGCGGGTATATCCGAGCGTCGCGATCGCGCTGCGCAAGGAATTCGACCTCTACATGAATCTGCGGCCGATCCGAAGCTTCCCGGCGGTCGTCTCGCGCTACGCCGGCGTGGACCTGCTGATCTTCCGCGAGAACAGCGAAGACCTGTACATGGGGCGCGAGCGCATGGTCGACGCCGACACCGCCGAGGCGATCAAGACAATCACCCGGGGTGCCACCGAACGCGCCGCGCGCTTCGCCTGCGAGACGATGGTCCGGCTCGGGCGAAGAAAGCTCGCGATCGGCCACAAGTCCAATGTGCTCAAGCTCACCGACGGACTGTTTCTGCACGCCGCGCAAGCCGTGGCGAAGAACTATCCGCAGATCGAAACGCGCGATCGAGTGATCGATGCGCTGTGCATGGAGCTCGTCCTCGCCCCCGAGCGCTACGATTGTCTGTTGCTCGCCAACCTGTACGGAGACATCGTGTCCGACCTCGGCGCCGGTTTGATCGGCGGCCTGGGTCTGGCGCCCGGTGCCAACATCGGCGAGCGCTGCGCGATCTTCGAGGCGGTGCACGGCACTGCGCCGGACATCGCCGGACGCGACATCGCCAACCCGATGGCGATGATCCTGTCGGCGACGATGCTGCTGAAGCACGTGGGCGAACTCGACTGCGCGCAACGCATCGAACGCGCGCTCACCTCGGTGCTGGAACGGCGCGACCGACTGACACCCGATCTGATCGCCAACGCCGACGCGCTGCGCGATGGCAAGACAGCGGCCGGAACGTCGGGGATCGGAACGTCGGGCGGCGGCACGCGCGCGATGACCCAAGCGATCATCGAGGCGCTGTAGTTTCGCGCTCGCGCCACGCCGTGCGTAGCGCCGTCGCCAGATCGGCGGCGAAAGCGGCCTCGTCCATCAGAGGGGTCGTGCGCAGGGCCTCGCCGAGCTTCACGCGTACGCGGGCGAGCGCGCCGGGGTCGTCCGCAAAACCGCGCGCCATGTCGAGATACTGCGCGTCGGTCCGCGCGACGAGTTCCCCCACCCCGGCGTTCACGAGAATGCTGTAACCGTTGCGCGAGCGGAAACTGTCGCCCTCGACGGTGAGCACCGGCACGCCGAGCCACAGGGTCTCGATCGTGGTCGTGGCGCCGTTGCACGGAAGGGGATCGAGCGCGAGATCGACCAGATCGTGCAGTGCGCGATAACGCTCCGCAGTAATCAGACCGTGAATCTCGAGACGCGCGGGATCGACGCCGCTGCGCGCGAAGCGCTCGCGCAGCCGCGTCTGGGTCTGCCCTTCGGGAACAGTGACCACGATGAGTCGGGTATCGGGCCGCGAGCCAAGCAGATCGGTCCATAGATCCAGCGTGCGCGGGCTCAGCTTAGCGTAGTTGTTGAACGAGCCGAACGTGAACGGCGCGCCCGCAGCACGCGCCATCAATGCGCTCGGGGGCGCCGTACGCTCGGGCGCCCGCATGCACCAGCACGAGTGTGGCAGGCGGATGAGTTTCTCGGTGTACCAGCGATCGTGGTCGCGCGCGTCGTCGGACGGCTCTGCGAACGCGTCGGTGATTCGGTAATCGATCGCATCGACCCCGGTCGTGTTGACATGGCCGATCATCGTTACCTGGACGGGGGCGGGTCGGCGCGCGAACACGCGCAGGCGATGGCCGGCCGTATGCCCGGCGAGATCGACGAGCACGTCGATGCGGTCGCGCACGATCAGGTCGGCGACGGCTGCGTCGTCATGGGCGGCGATGTCGCGCCAGCCGGCGACCTTGCCGCGCAACCGGGCAGTGACTTCGTCGGCGCGCTGGCTGTTGAAGTAACAGTGCACCTCGAAGCCGTAGTGCGGCAGGTGCTCGAAGATCGGCTCGGCGAACAGCGCGACGGCATGCCGGCGAAGGTCCGGCGACACGAATCCGATGCGCAGTGGCGCATTGTCCGCACGCGTGGCCGTGGACACGAGGCGGCCCTGCGATGCCTGCCGTCCCGATTGAGCCGGTAGCGTGGACGTCTGCGGAGCGGACGCGGGCGAAGTCGACGCCGGCGCGAAGCGGCGGCCGTACTCGACATGCGCCGCGAACGATTCGACCCGCGATACGGTGGCCGAGTAGTTCATCGTCAGCAGCAGGTTGCTGTAGGCCGCCTCGTGCATCGGTTCGCGCCCGAGCACCGCACGATAGCTCTCCAATGCCGCCTCGAGGCGCCCGGTCATCCGTTGCAGGTTGGCGAGGTTGTAGCGTGCTTCGGTCGCCCGCGCACCGCGCTCGTTGCCGTGATCGTCCCTTGCAGCGCCCTGCTCGAACGCGTGCTCGGCCGCATCGTAAGCGCGCGCGGCCATCAGCAGGTTGCCGAGATTGATCCACGCGGCGACGTGATCCGGATCGAGTTGGAGCGCGGCACGGTAACTGTTCATCGCCTCGCCGGTACGCTGCAGCGCGTGCTGCGCATTGCCGAGGTTGTAGAGGAGCTCGGGCTGAGGCCCGGCGAGGGCGAGTGCCGCTTGGTAGGCCCCGTGCGCCTGGTCGTAGTCGCCCGCACGGAAGTGCGCGTTGCCGAGGTTGTAGTGGGCTTGCGCATCGCGCGGCGCCAAGGTGACAGCGCGCGCGGCACTCGTGGTGGCTGCCCGATGTTCGCCGAGTGCCGAGAGCGCGAGGCCGAGGTTGTTGTGGGCGATCGACAGATCGGGCTTGAGCGCGACCGCCTTGCGCAGACTCGCGACGGCCTCGGCGTGGCGGCCGGCCGCGTGCTGCGCGAGGCCCAGGTTGACGAGGAAGCCCGCGTTGCGTCGATCGAGCCGTGCCGCCACCGCCAGGTGCTCGATGGCATCCTCGAGATTACCCAGCAGATACTCGGAGAAACCGAGTCGGTGCACGAGTTCGGCATTGCGCGGCACTGCAGCGACGAGTTGCCGGTAAGCTGCCACCGCACCGGGCAGGTCGCCGGCGCGCTCTGCTTCACTCGCAGCTTCGGTCCAATGCAGCAAGACCTGGGGGTTCATCGCAGTGCGTCCGTCGGGCGGTTCGGGTTGTGACCGGGCGTGTCGAAGCAACTGAAGCTTGGTGAAGCTTGGTGATGTTAACCTGCGGGTCCGGCGCTCGAGCCGCACGGTTCGGGCGCGAAGCCCATGGCCTGCGCTGGAGGAATGCCGATGCCGACCGCATCTCCCCGCATAGTTTTCGTCGGTGCCGGCGCGATCGGAGGCTATACCGGCGCGATGATGAAGTCCGCCGGGCACGATGTGACGCTGATCGACGGCTGGCCGGAGCATGTCGAGACGATTCGCGCCACTGGTCTCGCCATCGATGGCATGGCGCCCGAAGAATCTGTCACGGTCCGCATCGACGCCCTGCATATCTGCGACGTCCCGCAGCTGTCGAAGTCGAGACCGATCGACATCGCGTTCATTGCGCTCAAGTCCTACGACACCGAATGGGCCGCGCATCTGATCCGCCCCTACCTCGCGGCCGACGGCTTCTGCGTGTCGCTGCAGAACTCGATCAACGAAGAGCGGCTGGCCGGCGTCGTCGGCTGGGGCCGCACGCTCGGCTGCTGCGTGAGTCTGCTCGCGGCGGAGCTCGATCGCGCGGGGCATGTCCAGCGCAATATCCACAAGGGGGGTGAGCAGCACACGGTCTACCGCGTCGGCGAGATCCATGGACGCATCACCCCTCGCGCCGAGACCGTTGCCGCGCTGCTGCGCGCCGCCGACAGCGCGAAGGCGACCACCAACCTCTGGGGCGAGCGCTGGTCGAAGCTGATCATCAACGTGATGCGCAACGGCCTGTCGGCGGCGACCGGGCTGAGCGGGAACCAGCGCGATCTTGCGCAGACGACGCGGCGTATCTCGATCAAGCTCGGCGCCGAAGCGGTGCGCGTCGGCCAGGCGCTCGGCTATGCGATCCAGGCGCAACAGGGTCTCGAACCCGAGACCCTCGCGCGCGCCGGCGAGGGTTCAGGCGATGCACTCGCGGAGATCGAGGCGGTATTGATCGGGCTCGCGCAGCACCGCGGCGAGGAACAGCGCCCGTCGATGGCGCAGGACATGCGCAAGGGCCGGCGCACCGAGATCGACTATCTGAACGGATTGATCGTCGAGCAGGGGGCGAAGGCGGGCGTCGCCGCACCGGTGAATGCGCGGTTGACCGGATTGGTGAAGCAGGTCGAACGCGGCGAAGTTGCGCCTTCGCCCGCTCTGGTGGCAGACTGGGTCGTGTTGAGTTAATGGCGCGAACGTTCGCTTTAAGACTGCGCCTCGGCCTCGCAGCCAGCGTAGATTCCACGATAAGACTCACGACGCCATGAACAATGCGATGACCGACCTCGTACTGGAACACCTGCGTGGCATTCGGAGCGATGTACAGTCGCTGTCGATAAAAATGGATGCATTGACCGCGCGCGTTTCTTCCCTCGAAGGGGGGGTCGCATCGCTGCACGTCGACATCGCGAACGTCAACGCACGGTTGGACCGGGTCGACCAACGGCTCGATCGCATCGAGCGACGACTGGAACTGGCGGACGCGTCTGTCTGAAACGCTTGTCGCAAACGCTTGTCTGAAGCGATATCTGGTGCGGCCTTTCCGTCACTTCGGCGCCAGCGCCTCCGGATTCAGCACGTTCTGCGGTTTGCCCGTCGCGAACGCGGCGAGGTTGTCGAATGCAGCGCCGAAATACATCTCGTAGGTGTTGCGCTCGACATAGCCCAGGTGCGGCGTCGCGATCACGTTGTCCATCTTCAGCAGCGGGTGCGCCGCGCCGTACACCGGCTCGTCCTCGAACACGTCGACGGCCGCAAAGCCGGGGCGACCGGCCTTCAAAGACTGCTCGAGCGCCCCTGCCGCGACCAGCGGCGCGCGACTCGTGTTGACGAACAGCGCCGTCGGCTTCATCCGGGCGAGATCGTCAGCGGTGACGAGGCCGCGCGTCTCCCTGTTGAGCGGGATGTGGAGCGTCAGCACATCGGACTGCTCGAACAGCGCCTCGCGCGAGGCTGCTGCCTCGAAGCCGTCGGCCTTCGCCTTCTCGAGCGATGCGCCGCGGCCCCAGCAGATCACCTTCATCCCGAACGCACTGCCGACCTTGGCGACCAGGCTGCCGATCTTGCCGTAGGCATAGATGCCGAGTGTCTTGCCGTGCAGCCCGACGCCCAGCGTCGACTGCCACTGCCCCGCGCGCAACGCCGCAACTTCCTGGGGGATGCTGCGCAACGACGCGAGGATCAGCCCCCAGGTCAGCTCGGCCGGTGCGAACGGCGACCCGGTGCCGGCCGCCACCACCGCCACCCCGCGCCGGGTACACGCGTCGAGGTCGATATGCGCGACGTTCTTGCCGGTCTGCGCGATCACCTTCAACGCCGGCATCCGGTCGAGGTGTGCCTGCGTGAACGGCACGCGCTGCTGGATGAGTACCAGCCCCTCGACGTCGCCGATATCGGCGGGCAGGTCGTTCGCGTTCTTCAACGTGCCGGTGTAGACCGTCACCGCGTGGCCGTCGAGCTTCGAGAAGCAGGCGAGCGTGCGCGTGGCGGACTGATAGTCATCGGCGATGGCGATCTTCATGAATACTCCTGCGATGGACAACGGGGCGCGCGGTGAGCGGGCCGGCGAGCCCGGATTATGCCTGCGCGCGCAGGGGCCTTCGACGCAGCCGCGTTCGACGCGGCTATGATCACTGTCCCGGCTGCAGTGCACTACCGAGGCCACCGAGACCCCCGAGCTCCCATGCAGATCGCGATTCCTCACGACCATCAGGACCTAGTACGGCGACTCGGTGTTTTTTCGAAGCTCGCCGGCCACGATGTGCGCGTGTTCACGCACTCTCCGACCGATCCCGTCGCACTGGCCGAGCAACTCGAAGGCGCGCAGGCCCTGGTATTGATCCGCGAGCGCACGCCGGTCACCGCGGCGCTGCTGGAGCGCCTGCCCGCGCTGGAAGTGGTGAGCCAGCTCGCGCGCACTACGCACCATATCGACATTGCCGCGTGTACGGCCCACCGGGTCGCCGTGGTCACCGGCAACAGCAAGTCGCCGGTCTCCCCCGCTGAACACACGTTCGCGCTGATCCTTGCCAGCGCCCGCGCGATTCCCCTCGAAGCGGGGCGAATGCAGCGCGGCGAAGAGCCGACGACGCTCGGTTTCACGCTGCGCGGCAAGACGCTCGCACTTCTCGGCTTCGGCACCATCGCCGGACTGGTCGCGCAGATGGGTCACGGTTTCGGCATGCGCGTGATCGCGCACGGGCGGGCCGGCTCTAAGGAGCGCGCGACGGCAGCGGGCATCGAGTTCATCGACGAGCGCGCACGCTTCTTACGCGAGGCCGATGTCCTGTCGCTGCATCTGCGCCTGACGCCGCAGACGCGTAGCTCGGTCACTGCTTCAGACCTGGCGTCGATGAAGCCGACGGCACTCATCGTCAACACCGCCCGCGCGGAGCTGATCGAACCCCGGGCGCTCGAAGGCGCGCTGCGCGCCGGGCGTCCGGGATATGCCGCCGTGGACGTGTTCGAAGTCGAGCCGGTCCCGGTCGATCATCCGTTGCTGAAGATGCCCAATGTCGTCTGCACACCCCACTACGGCTGGGCGACGCACGAAACCTACGAACAGTATTTCGGCGAGGCGTTCGACAACGTGGTCGCGTATGCCGCAGGCCAGCCGCTCGATCTCGTGAACCCCGAGGTGCGCGACACGCCGCGTCCGGCACGCTGACGCAGCGACCTGCGCGCAAATGGACGATGGACTTGCACGCGCCGACATTCGGCGCGCGCGAGCTGTATTTCTTGTTATCGTCGGACCCCCACTACCCGTTGCCCGGGCATTGAAGAGGCGACGCGAGGACGGGAATGCTCAGGAGGAGAGTGCAGCGATGTCACACTGGCTGAACATCAACTGCGGTGCCGTGCGCCCGATGCCGGTCCATCTGCTGGCGGCCGGGCTTGTTCTGGGCACGCTGGCGGCAAACGCCCTCGCCCAGGCCCAGTATCCGACCCGCCTGATCCGCATCATCGTGCCGTTCGCGGTCGGCGGCCCCACCGACTACAACGCGCGCCTCGTCAGCCAGCGGCTGAACGAGGCCTGGGGCCAACCGGTGATCGTCGAGAACCGGCCGGCTGCGGGCGGGGTGCCGGCGACCGAGTTCGTGGCCAAGGCACCGCCCGACGGCTACACGCTGCTCGGTGCCAACCCCGGTCCGCTGACCATCGCCCCGCATCTGGGTATCAAGCTCGGGTTCGACCCGCAGAAAGACCTGATCCCGATCGTGCTGGTCACGACGACCACCAGCGCGACCGTCGTGCACCCGAGTGTGCCTGCCAAAAACGCGCGCGAACTGATCGCGCTCGCCAAGGCGAATCCGGGCAAGCTGATCTTCGGCTCGCCCGGCATCGGCACGGTCGGGCACTTGACGATGGAATTGTTCAACACGATGGCCGGGGTCAAGATGACCCACGTACCGTACAAGGGCGTCGCGCCCGCCCAGGTCGACCTGCTCGCCGGCCACATCGACGTGCTGACGATGTCGATCCCCAACACCCTGTCGTACATGAAGGGGGGACGCATCCGGACGCTCGGGGTCAACGGCCGTGCGCGCTCGCCGCTGCTGCCCGACACCGCCACGATCGAGGAGGCCGGCCTGCCGGGCTTCGAGTCGCAGAACTTCAACGGCATCATGGCGCCGGCAGGCACCCCACGCGAGATCGTGCTGCGCATCAACGCTGAAGTGAACAAGCGTGTGCTCTCGCCCGAGGCGCGCGAGCAATTGACCGCCCAAGGCTACGATGTCGCCGGCGGATCGCCTGAAGATTTCGGCGCATTCCTTAAGCGCGAGTACGAGAAATGGGGCCGCGTGGTGCGCGCGGCGAATGTCAAACCCGACTTCTGAACGAGGAACACGACGATGAACGAACCGATGCATCCCGCGCAGGCGAAGAAAGACGCGCAGTACTTCATGTACTTCCCCGGCAACTACCGGTGGTCGTCGGCGTTCATCAACATGCTCGGCTCGGGCCCGTACGGCGGCTCCGATATCGGCGAACTCGACCGGATCGGCCGGCTGTTGAAGGGCAAGGATGCCGAAGACGACCAGGCGTGGTTCGACGCGTGCTGCGAGGTTGCCGATACCGTCACCGCGTTCGCCGACGAGCGCAGCGCGTCCAACCACCGCTTTTCCGCGGCGGCGGCCTACCTCAGGGCCTGCAATTACTACCAGATGGCCGAGCGCTTCCGCACGCCCAAGGACGCCGCGGCACTCACCGCCTACCGGCGCGGCGTCGACTGCTTTCATCGGTTCATCGGGCAGACCGATCTGAAGATCGAGATCGTCGAGATTCCGTTCGAGGGCGCCAAGCTCCCGGGCTATTTCGTCCACGCGCAGAACTCGGTCGAGGCGCGCACGCCCTGCGTCGTGTACTTCGACGGGCTCGACGTGACGAAGGAGATCCAGTTCCTGCGCGGTGTGCCCGAGCTGATCAAGCGCGGCATCTCGTGCCTGATCATGGACGGCCCCGGTACCGGCGAGGCGATCCGCTTCCGCAACATGGTGCTGCGCCACGACTACGAAAAGGCCGGTTCCGCGTGCATGGACTGGCTCGAGCAGCGTGCCGATGTCGATGCGAAGCGGGTCGGGGTGGTGGCGATCAGCCTCGGCGGCTACTACGCGCCGCGCATCGCATCCCTCGAACCGCGCTTCGCGGCGTGCATCGCCTGGGGCGCCATCTGGGATTACTACGCGACGTGGAAGAAGCGCATCGACGCGTCGTTCAAGACCTCCCTGTCGGTGCCCGGGCATCACATCATGTGGATTCTCGGCGTCGACACGCTCGACGAGGCGCTGAAGCGGCTGGAACCGTTCCGGCTCGACGGCGTAGTGCAGAAGATGCGCTGCCCGTTCCTGATCGTCCACGGCGCCGACGACGAGCAGGTGCCGCTGGTCGACGCGCAGGCGCTGTACGACGCCAGCGGTTCGCCGGACAAGACCCTGCGCGTGTTCACGGCAGAGGAAGGCGGCGCCCAGCATTGCCAGCGCGACTACCTCACCAAGGTCGTCGCCGTGATGTGGGACTGGTTCGAGGACAAGCTGACGCCGCGCTGCTGACCTGGCGCGCAAACGCATGTTGAGTGTCGGCAACCCGTCTCTTACTTGACTGAATTAGTCGACTTCTCGTATCGTTCCAACCCCATCCGGCGCGTCCCTCCGCGCCGCCCGCCATCTGCCCGAGATCACCTCCCATGAGCGCCCGCGAAACCATCGATCAGCAAGTGACCAGCCACCCGGTCGTCCTGTACATGAAGGGCAACCCGAGCTTCCCGCAATGCGGATTCAGTGCCAACGTGGTGCGTATCCTTTCCGCGTGCGGCATCGACCAGTTCTTTTCGGTGAACGTGCTCGAAGAACCCGAAATCCGGCAGGGAATCAAGGAGTATGCGAACTGGCCGACGATTCCGCAGCTGTACGTGAACGGTGAATTCGTCGGCGGTTCGGACATTCTCACCGAGATGTTCGAGTCGGGGGAGCTGAAGACGCTGCTGGAGACAGTGAAGGCCTGAGCGCTTCCGGCAATCGCGCGTTGCGGGATCAACGCGCGTTCTCCCCCACGTACTGCACGACGATGACCAGCGCCATCGCCAGTAGTGCAAGGCGCAGCCAGACCCGGTACGTCGCGGGTTCTATCGACCCGCGAACACGGATTCCCTGGTGCTGCGCGACCACGGCGACCAGCGCTAGCGGGATCGTCGCCACCCATTGCCAGACGCTCACCCCGCCCAGCATCGTCAACGTCACGAATTGCGTCGCCTTGCCCGGGGCGAAGCAGATGTTGAAACCCTGGATCATCGCCGCAGGCGCGAGGCCCAACCCGGCGTAGTACGCGATCAACGGTGGCGCGGCGACGTTGGCGGTCGTTTCGAACAAGCCGGCGACGAAACCGAACAGCACCCCGAAGCTCACCGGATGGCGCTGGATCCGCGCCGATGTGCTTTTGCCCCGCCAGTCCAGCCACAGCCACGAGCCGATCGCGGCGGCGAGCACCAGCGAGTAGGGAAACTGCGGCACCCGCAGAAAAAGCTGGGCGCCCAATGCCGCGCCCACCAGCGCCGCGAGCGGCATAAACCAGAATCGCTTGAGCGTGCCCCAGAAATCTGGCACCGAGGCGGTCGACATCACTATCGCAACTATCACCGGCACCACCAGCACGATCACGGCATCCTGCAACGGCATCACCAGCGCGAGCAACGGTGTCGCGATCAGCGGCAGTCCGATCCCGAGTACGCCGTAGACGTAAGCCGCGACCGCGACCACCACCACCACCCACACCAGAAGCATCGGGCTCAGCGTCGCGAGGGCGCTCATCGCCCCGCTCCGACGTCCCGGATCGAACGACCGACGGGGACGTTGAATGAGCCCGGTTCGGATGCGTCGATCCCGTCATCTGTCAGGTGACGGGGCCCTGGCCGCGGGCCTCGCGGGTTCATCGCCGGCCGGTGACGGTCACGTGCGAGCAGCGCGCGTACGCTCGAGCCCCAGCGCCACCACCTCTGCGATGTGCATCGTCTCGCGCGCGCCGAGCTGGGCGATCTGTTCGCGACAGCTGTAACCGTTGCTGATGACGAGCGTCTCGTCGCTGCAGGCACGCAGCGCGGGCAGCAGACTCAACTCGGCGGCCTTCACCGACAGGTCGTAGTGCCGCGGGTCGAACCCGAACGAACCCGACATCCCGCAGCAGCTCGACGCGATCGCGCAATGGCGCACGCCCATCGCATCGAGCGTCTTCACATCGGCCGCCATGCCGATCACCGATTTCTGGTGGCAGTGGCCGTGGACGACCGCGGGCACGTCCAGCTTCGGGAGCACGACGCCTTCATCGACGAGAAACTCGGTGAAGAACCTGACCTGCGCCGAGAGTCTCGAAGCGCGCGGGTCACGCGGAAAGAGTTTCAGCAGTTCGTCCCGAAACACCGCGACGCATGCGGGCTCGAGGCCGATGATCGGAGTACCGGCGTCGATGTCCGGGCCCAGCACCTGCATGATCTCCTGCAACTGCCGCGCTGCGTGGTCGAGCATGCCGAAATCGTACAGCGCTCGCCCGCAGCACAGGTGCGCACGCGGCACCGTTACTTCGTAGCCCGCGTGCTCCAGTACCTTCACCGCCGCCATCGCAGTGTCGGGAAGGAAGTGGTTGTTGAACGTATCGGCCCAGAGGATCACGCGCCGTCCGGTTGGCATCGGAACGGCGTCGCGCGCGAAGAACCACTGCTTGAAGGTGCGCGCAGCGAACTTCGGCACCGCACGCTGCAAGGCGATCCCGGCGAGCTTCTTCGCAATCAGGTCGAGCCCCGGGGTCTGGGTGAAGAAGTTGACCAGACGCGGCATCCGCGACGCGAGCCGCGCCCAGCGGTGGATCAACCCCATGCTCCACGCCTGCACCGGGCGCCGGTGACGTTCGTGATAGTGGTGAAGGAACTCGGCCTTGTAGCTCGCCATGTCGGTGTGCGTCGGACAGTCGCTCTTGCAGCCCTTGCAGGCGAGGCACAGATCGAGCGCCTCCTTCACCGCCTCGGACTGCCAGCCGTCGGTGATCACCTCGCCGCGCAACATCTCACCGAAGAGACGCGCGCGACCCCGCGTCGAATACTTCTCCTCGCCGGTGATCCGGTAGCTCGGGCACATGACGCCGCCGCTCTGGGATCGGCATTTGCCCATGCCTACGCAGTGTTCGACCGCGCGACCGAACCCGTCGCCTTCGGGCGTCGCGAAATGCATCCGCGTCTCAAAACGGATCGGCTGGTAGTCGGGCCCGTAACGCAGGTTCTCGTCGATGCGGTACGCGTCGATCAGCTTGCCCGGGTTCATGCGGCCGTCCGGATCCCAGATCGCCTTGAACTCGCGGAACGCCTGCATGAGTTCCGGGCCGTACATCACCGGCAGGAACTCTGCCTTTGCTTGACCGTCCCCGTGCTCGCCAGACAACGATCCGCCGTAGCGGACGACCAGATGCGCAGCCGCTTCGGTGAAGCTGCGCCATTGCGCGACGCCCTCCGTGCTGCGCAGATCGAAAGTGATCCGCGCATGGATGCAGCCATCGCCGAAGTGCCCGTACAACGAGGTCTCGTAGCCATGACGATCGACCAGTGCCTGGAACTCGCGCAGGTAATCGCCCAGGCGCATCGGATCGACCGCCGCATCCTCCCAGCCTACCTGCGGATCACGCTCGCCGATGAGCCCGAGTGCGCTGGCCGAGGCTGCGGTCTCGCGAATCGTCCAGATCGCTTCGGCAACGCCCGGATCGTCGATCAACCAGTGCGACGGCGCATCCGGGCGGTCGGCGTAATGGTCGATGAGTGCCTGCGCCTGCGCGCTCGCCGCGGCTATCGTGTCGGCGCCGAACTCGACCATGATCCAGGCATGGCCGGGAGGCAGCTTGCCGATGTCCGCGAGGCGCAGCCCGCGCACGCGCAGCCCACCGATGATCTTCTCGTCGAGGCCCTCGGTGGCGATCGGCCCGAACGGCAGTATCTGCGGCACCGCGTCGCCGGCCAGATAGATGTCCGGATAGCCCAGCACGAGCAACACGCGGTGGCGCGGGCTCTGCACCAGCCGCGTCTTCGCCTGCAGCGTGATGGCGCACGATCCTTCGGTGCCCACCAGCGCACGCGCGACATTGAACCCGTTCTCGGGCAGCAACTGATCGAGGTTGTAGCCCGACACGCGCCGTTTGATCTTTGGATACTTCGTGCGGATCGTATCGCCGTACCGGTCGGCGAGCGCCTTCAGCCGCGTGTAGATCTCGGCGCGCCGTCCGCCCTCGGCGACGATGCGCGCGTATGCGTCGTCGGACGTCGGTCCGACCCACATGCACAGCCCATCGTACGTGAGCACCTCGAGGGCTTCGATGTTCTCGACCGTCTTGCCGGCCATCACCGAGTGCGCTCCGCACGAGTTGTTACCGATCATGCCGCCGAGCGTGCAGCGGCTGTGGGTCGCCGGGTCCGGGCCGAAGGTAAGCCCGTGGACTTCGGCCGCATCGCGCAGCGTGTCGCACACTACGCCGGGCTCGACGCGTGCCGTGCGCGCCGCCGGATCGATCTCGAGCACCTGGTTCAGATATTTCGAGCAGTCGATCACGACCGCGACATTGACCGTCTGCCCGTTCTGCGCGGTACCGCCGCCACGCGCGAGAATCGGCGCACCGAACTCACGGCATACCGCCACCGCGGCTACGATGTCGTCGACCGACTTCGGCACGACGACGCCGATCGGTACCTGCCGATAGTTCGAAGCATCGTGCGCATAGACCGCGAGACTCGCGACATCGAAGCGCACTTCGCCCGCGATCGATTGGCCGAGTGAAGCGGCCAACGCCACGACATCTATCTGCGGACGCTGGCGCGAGGAAGGACCGAGAGGTGTGTCGAGAGGCGGCATGACGTCGGCGGTTCGCGGCAGTGGGGATCCAGCGGGGACCCTATCATCGCGCACGCAAGCGGGCGCGATTCGATCAACCGCCGAGTGTAGCAGCGCGCACCCTGCCGGCTCCGCGCAGACGCCTCGGTGTGTATCTCACTGCCTCACGACACCTCGCCGACCAGGATCACCGGCCCGGTCGGCGCACCGGTCGGCGAACCGCCGGTCGGCTCTATCGACACCGCCAGCTTCGCACCGCGGCGCAGTTCGCTCACCTGCGTGACCGGCACCGTGACGCGCGCGTCCAGCGCGCCGACCACCCCGAGCGAACGCGGTGCGCTGCCATCGGCGGGGAGCAGCCACAACTCGTACGAGCTTCCGCTCGGCGCAGTGCTCGGCTGCGATGCCCGCAACTGAAGCAGACCTCTGTCCGACGACAGCGCCGCAGTCACTGTCGCGGGTGCCTTGTCTCCCGCGAGTTGCGCGATGTCCGTGAAGCGCGGCGCCTCCGGTCGTAGCACGGTGATCGCCACCGCTAGCGCGAGCACCGCACTTACCGCGGCAAGCGATGGCCACAGTCCGAATCGGCGGTACCACGGCACGCGCTCGACCTCGAGTCCGAGCTCGCGCATCAGTCGTGGCCAGCCATCCGTCGAGGGCGTCACCGCGATCGCCTCACTCGGCAATGGCGTGAACGTGCGTTCGATGTCGCGCAGGCGCAGCCCCACCAGCGGTTCCTCGCGCAGCGCGCGCTCGAAACGCCGACGCGCGTGGCCCTTCAGCGTACCGATCAGATACTCGGCGCAGATCGCGTCGAGCAGCGTGTGCGAGCCGAGCTTCATGTTGCCGCCCCGCCGCAGCGCTCGACACAGCGCTTCAAATGCTCCATGCCACGACGCACCCACGTCTTCACCGTGCCAAGCGGGCGCTGCAGATGTACCGCCAGATCGCCATGACTGAGCCCGTGTTCGTAGGCCAGCACCAGCGACTGGCGCTCGGGCGCGTCGAGTTCACCAAGACACCCACGCAACACCGCTGCTGCACGCTTGCGTGCGAGCGATTGATCCGCGCCTTCCGCCGAGCCCCAGTCGAACAGACGATCGAGCGACGCCTCAGGATTGTCGTCGATCGAATCGAGGTGGGACGAGCGGGTAGTGTCGTGGTAGGAATCCACGCGTGACATGTCGTGACTTTCGATCAGATCGAGCGCGCGATTGCGCACGATCGCACTCATCCAGCCGATCGCAGTACCGTGCGGATCGAAGCTGTCCAGATTGCGCCATATCTTGACGAACGCGTCGTGCAGCACCTCTTCGGCCAGTTCCCGCCGCCGCACGATCTTCAGTGCAACCCCCAGCAGAACCGGAGAGGTCAGTCTGTAAACACGCTCGAACGCCGCTGCTGCTGCGCCCCCACGCAGTGCAGCGACGGACAACAGTCGCTTCAACTCGCTTTCATCGATCATTGAGCGACCCATTCATCTGAAATACGGTGCAACACGGGTAATGGATGTGCGCGTGTGACCGGCGATCATCGCGCATCAGCGCTGCGCGCGCTGTGCGGGCGTTCACGGTGAATGCGTTCCAGCTCTTCACGCGCGCCCGGCAGGAACGCGCGCACGATCATCGGCACGAGTACCTCCAGCGGATCGTCGATCCTCGCGCCGAACACGAAGCGACGCGTGTTCACGAATGCGATCGCACCGTGCAACGCCTGCGCCAGTTCGCGTTCGAGCGTGCACAGCGGCCGTTCGCTGAACCCGCGCAAGCCGCATTCGTGACGCAGTTCCCCGATGATCGGCGCGAGCAGCTTCTCGGTGAGCGTGCCGCTGATGCGTCCTGACGCATGCGCGCCCGCGAGGCCGGCCCAGGTCCACAAGCGCGCATCGGTGCGATCGACACGCTCGCGGTACTCGACATAGATCTCCGCCAGACGCTGCGCCAACGGTTTGGTGCGGTCGACGAGAATAGCGCTCCACTCCGGGTGCCAGCGCTCGGCGAACAGCGGTGCGATGACCGCCTCGATCAACGCCGCGCGGTCCGGGGCGAGGCGTTGAAACCGCTCGAGCGGCATGTCCGCAGCAGCCGCGATCGCCTCGTCCGAAACCGTGAAACCGTGTTCGGCGAACGACTGCCGCGCAGTTGCGATCACACGTGCTCGGTCATCGATTTCGAGGGCAGGCTCGGTGTCCTGCGGAGAGGGCGCGGTGGGCATGCGCGGAACATACCCGAACCGATCCGAATCGTCGCGCGTGCGCTTACACCGCTGAGCGCGTCGGTTCGGAGTCGATGTCGCGGAACAGCCAACGACAAAGCAGCCAGCCGGCCGCAGCCCCTGCGGCCTGCGCGAGCAGGAAGCCCGGCACATCGCCCGGACGGATATTCGCGAAGGTGTCGGTGAAGGCCCGGGCGAGCGTCACGGCCGGGTTCGCAAACGAGGTCGACGCGGTGAACCAGTAGGCGGCGGTGATCCAGGCGGCGACCAATCCCGGAACCAG
>JACMMK010000286.1 GCA_014379045.1 Burkholderiales bacterium | reverse complement strand
CACCGGCGCCGGCGTGCGGATCAGCGCGTTTCGGTGGCCCCCGCGTTGATCTGCACCTTCGCCTGGGTGCGTAGCGCGGCGAGGTACGCCGACACCTGCTGCTGCGCGATCAACTGGTCGGCCTGACGCGAGAACGCCGCACGCGCGCTCGGGTCGACGCCGGGTGAGTCGATGACGCGGGACACGCGGATCAGCAGGTAGCCGCCGCCGGGCTGATCGACACCCCCATACGCCGGCAACCTGCTCGCATCGACCCGGAACACCTGCCGGATCGCGGCCTCGGACAAGGTGCCACGCTGCTGACGACTCACGACCTGTGGGTTGCCAAACACGGTACCGGCGCCATTGCCTGCGGTCTTGCCCTGGCGCAACTCGTCGAGGCGCCTGCGTCCGGCCTCGACGGCGAGTTCGGAGGCGCGCTGCAATCGCAGGCGTTTCTCGATCGCCCCGCCGACCTCGGCGAGCGGGCGCGACCCGGCAGGCTTCGACTCGATCACCCGCGCCGACATCAGCACGCCCTGTCCGACTTCGGTCGCTGCGGTGTTGCGCTTGTCGTTCAACACGTCGTCGGCGAAGACCGCGGCGATCAATCGCTCATTGGCACCTTTCGGCGTGTCACCGCCCTGGCGACTGAACCAGCCGCTGGTCTGTACGGGTTGCTTCAGCAGCTCGGCCGCCGGCTTCAGACTGTCCGACTGCTCGAACACGGTGTTGGTGAAACCGTCGGCGAGTTCGTTGAACCGGCGTGATGCACGGGTGCGTCGAGCCTCCTCTTCGACCTTCGGCCGCAACTGTTCGAAAGACGCGCCGCCGCCCCTGACGCCGGTCAACTGGATCACGTGGAACCCGGCTTCGGTCTCCACCGGCCCGACGATCTCCGCGGGCTTCAACGCGAACACCGCTTCGTCGAAGCCCTTCATCATCGTGCCGCGCGAGAAGAAGCCGAGATCGCCGCCGCGTGCCGCCGAGCCCGGGTCCTGCGACGCCTTGCGTGCAACGTCGGCGAAGCTCTGCGGTGCCTGTCGCACCTGGGCCGCGAGTTCGGTCGCCCGTTCGCGTGCGGTGCTGCGCATCTTCGCGTCGGCGCCGGGCGCCACCGCGATCAGGATGTGACTCGCCTGCCGCTCTTCGGCCGCGCGGAACTGCTGCGTGTTCTGGTCGAAGAACGCTTTGGCTTCCTCCGGCGTGACCGTGATCTCGGCGGCGAGTTGCGCAAGCGACAGGGTCACGTACTCGACGCGGACCTGCTGGGGGATCTCGAACTCCTTCCGGTTCGCCTCGTAGAATTTCTCCACCGCCCCCGGCTCGAGTTCGACCTGCTTCAGAAACGATTCGGGTGCCAGCACCGAGACGCTCGCCTCGCGCTGCTGGTCGACCACCTTCACGACGCGATCGGTGACGCTCGACGCAACGATGGTGCCGCCGGTGAACACGGCCTGGACCTGCGACAGCGCGAGCTCCGTGCGCACGCGTTCCTGGTACATGCCCTCGGTCATGCCGGCGGTGCGCAACAGCGTCCGGTAACGATCCACCGAAAACTGGCCGTTCTCCTGGAACTCCGGCTGACCGGCGATCACCTGCTGCAGTTGGGCATCGGTGACGCGCAGGCCGGTGCGCTCGGCCGCCTGAAGTAACAGCCGCTCCTGCACCATGCCCTCGACCACAGCATTGCGAAACTCGGCGCTCTCGAACAATTCCGGGCGCGCCTGCGCACCGAGCGTTTCGCGCAGACGATCCTGCTGCTCGCGCAAACGCCGGTCGTAGTCGCGTCGCAGCAGCTTCTCGCCGCCCACCTCGGCGACATGGGCCTCCGTGCCACCGTCGCGGAAGTAGCCCTCCATCCCGAAGAAAAGGAACGGCAGCATCAACAACCCGAGCACGATTTGCGCGATGCGCTTCTGTTTACGGACGAATTCGTACATGGCGTTCGGGACCAAAAAAAAGAGGCGAACATTCGTTCGCCCGGGCCATTCCAGTGTACCGCCCCGCGGGGGCGGCTCACTGCTGCGGCGCAGCCCATCGCGCCAACGCGCGGATCGAAGCTGTTTCGAGCGCGACCGTCCAACCGCTTGCAGCCGCTACCCGCAGCCCCCAGGGCGCGTGCGGATGTTAGCACGACGACTTGGTGGATCCGGACCGCTTGCGATCGTTCCAGACCGCCCGCCGAAGTTCCGGAGGATTCTACCCGCCTCTCTGACGGCTTCAGAAGGCACTTCCGCGCGAGCGCGCGGGCCCCGCGATCGAAGCGCCTCGCGCAAACAGGTGCCGCTTATCCGCGACTAGGGATGGACGCGGGCGACCTTGAGGGCGAGCTCGCGAAGTTTGTCCAGGTCCACCGGCTTCGTCAGATGGGCGTTGAAGCCGGCTTGGGTCGCTGCCTGAATGTCCTGCGTCCGGCCATAGCCGGTCAACGCAATCGCCGGCAAGCGCGCGGTTTCGGTGCGTCGGCGCAGACGCGCGATCAACTGGTTGCCATCCATTTCCGGCATGCCCACGTCGGAGATGAGCAGATCGAAACGCTGGTTTCGACAGAGTGCCAAGGCCTCGGCGCCACTGCCTGCGCAGGCCACGACCGCCCCTTCCATTTCGAGCAGGATGCTGAAGGTGTCGAGGGTGTCGCTGGTGTCATCAACCAACAGGATGCGCATCCCACCGAGAGGTCGCGCTGGTCGGATCGCACCATGGGGCTGCGCAACCTCGCTATTGTCCAGTATTGGAAGCGAAACGGTGAACGTCGAGCCTTGGCCCGTCCCGGCGGACTCCCCCACGACCGAACCCCCGTGCAATTTCACCAGCGCCTTGACCAGGCCCAGTCCGATGCCCATCCCGCCCTCCCTGCGCGTCGTGTAACCCTCTTCCTGCCGGAACATGTCGAACACGTGGGGCAGAAACGCGGC
Source organism: Burkholderiales bacterium (assembly GCA_014379045.1). Classification (GTDB taxonomy): domain Bacteria; phylum Pseudomonadota; class Gammaproteobacteria; order Burkholderiales; family CAIKXV01; genus CAIKXV01. Next base: position 10,226 of record JACMMK010000286.1, on the reverse strand, counting down.
GGACATCCCGCGTCCAGTGTCGGCCACTTCGACAACCGCGTTCTGGCCCTCTAGTCTGAGACGCACGACGATCTGCCCCCCAGCGTCGGTAAACTTGATCGCATTGCTGACCAGGTTCCAGATGATCTGCTCGATGCGGACGACATCTCCGAATACCACAATGGTCTGGTCCAACCCTTCCAGCGCGAGTTCGATGCCTTTGGCATCGGTCTGAAACTGTGCCCACTTGAGGCTGGGCTCTATCGCCTGCACGAGATCCACCGACGCACGGTCGAGCGCCAGCTTGCCCGCCTGCGTTCGCGAGAGGTCGAGCAGGTCGTCGATGATCCTCGCCTGCGCCGCCACGCTGCGCTCTATGGTCTCGCCGGCCTTGGCGACCGACGGGATGACTTTCGTCTCCGGCAGGCTCAGCAGCAACTGGGCGTTGACGTGGATCAGATTGAGGGGGTGCTTGAGCTCGTGCGACAGCACGGCCAGAAACTCGTCCTTGAGCTTGGCGGTGGCCTCGGCTGCCCGCTTGGAAGCTTCATCGATGCCTTCCGTCTCCTTGCTCTTGGTGACGTCGCGCACGATCATGCCGTAGCCCTGCGCGCCGCCCAGCCGGAGCGCCGCCAGAGTCGCGTTCGCGAAGAACTCCGTGCCATCCTTGCGCACGAGCCAGCGCTCGAAAAACGCACTGCCGAAGTCATCCGCCCGGCTCAATTCATGCGTCGGAGCGGCTCGCTCACGATCGTTGGATGTATAGATAACGTCGGCGGGGCGTCCCAGGATCTCTGCCTCGACGTAGCCGAACAGCCTTTCCGCGCCGCCGCTCCAGCTGCTGAATCTCGCTTCGCCGTCAAGCGTCAGGATGGCAAAGTCGGGGACGCTGTCGGCCAGCAGCTTCAGCCGCTCCTCGCCGAGGTGCATCCGCGTCTCGGCCACGAGCCGGCTGCTGATGTCCACGAAGTTCAATACCGCGCCACTGATGTTGTTCTCGGCAGTGCGGTACGGCAGCATGCGCGCCAGAAACCAGCGCCCGTCGCTGCTTCGCACTTCTCGCTCGACGGTGCGCAACGACGCGAAGGTCGCTGCGGCGTCGTTTGCAAGCCCGTCGTAATCCAGCCTGTGCGTAATGTCGAGCAGCGGTCTGCCGATATCGGTGCCGATGATGTTGAAGATCGACTGCGCGGCGGGTGTGAACCGCCTGATGCGCATCTCCGGGTCGACAAAAATGGAGGCGATCTCGCTCGAGCGGACAAGGTTGCGCAGATCGTCGGTCACTCGATTGGTCTCGTCGATCTTGTTCTTTAGCTCGACGTTGACCGTCATCAATTCCTCGTTGGTCGACTGCAGCTCTTCCTTGCTTGTTTCAAGCTCCTCGGTCGTCGAGCGCATTTCTTCGTTGATTGCCTGCAGCTCCTCGTTCGTCGCCTTCAGATCCTCGACGGCGGTCGCGTGTTGTTCGAGCGTTGCTTGCAGCAGCTCTTCCTTGCGGTGGAGTTCGCTCTCCAGGTGGATGACGACCGGGTCCTTGGCGCCTGCCGCAATCGCCTCAGCGTCGGCATCGGGGCTGTCGGCCGAAGATTCGCTGAACAACACGAGACTCAGATTCGGTGGCCAACCCTCGCGATGCACGGGTCGAACGGTCGTGTGGACATTGACGAGCCGGGTCCCCTCGGCAAGCGTCACCGGTCGGGCGGTGACACTCGCGCCGGATTGCGTCGCTTGAAAGATCGCCGTCCTGAGCTCGGCGCGCAGTTGTTCCGGAACCAGGGACAGCAAATGATGCGACGGATCGCCTTCGCCGAAACGCAGAAAGCGGGCCGCCCCGCCCCACACATGCACTACCTGCAGGTCCGCGTCGATGACGAGGGTTGCCGGTGTGTAATCTTCGACAAGGAGGGTTTGCACCAGATCCTTGATGCCACTGGGGACATGTTTGTCCCCGACCGGGCGCCGCTGCTCCGAGGCGGTGCCGAACGCTGCACGTTCAGCGCGGAACGGCGAAAGTTCACGCATCGCTCGTGGACCCGGCAGCGCACGGTAGATTCGATGCTTCTTGTCGACCTCGCTGAACAGCCTCGGCGCGGCGTCGGCAGTCTCCGAGCTGCCGAGGAAGAGATAGCCACCCGGCCGTAGCGAGAAATGAAACGTCTGCAGGATTTCGCTCTGCGCCTCGCGATCCAGATAGATCAGCAAATTACGGCACGACACCATATCGAGACGCGAGAACGGTGGGTCCCGCAAGACGTTGTGTGCCGCGAACAGCACTTTCTTGCGCAGGGCATCGTGAACGCGGTAACCGATGCCTTCCTTGCAAAAGTAGCTGCGCAGAAAGTTGGGCGCGACGTCGGTGGCGATCGCCTCTGGATACCGCCCTTGTCGTCCCACTGCCAACGCGCTTTCATCGATGTCGCTCGCAAATAGCTGAAGCTCGCGCGCCTCGGTCGCGCGTGTCGCCGCATCGGCAAGCAGGATGGCGAGCGAGTAAACCTCTTCGCCCGACGAACACCCCGCTACCCATGCGCGTAACGGCTCGCCATTGAATGCCGGGGCGAACAGCGTCGGAATCACCTCGCGCTCGAGCGCTTCGAACGATTCCCGGTCGCGGAAGAAATTGGTGACGCCGATCAGCATGTCGTCGAGCAAGGCATTCGCCTCACCGGGCTGACCGTTCATGAATTCCAGGTACGAGGGCAGTGCCGACACGCCTGCGACCTGAAGCCTGCGTTCGATCCGGCGCAGCACCGTGGCCCGCTTGTAGTGCTTGAAATCGTGGCCGGTACGTTTCTTCAGCAGACCCATCACCCCTTGCAGCGCCGCTTCCGCCTCGTCCGCGGCGTCCGGGGTGCTCGGACCCGCAGCGGAAAGACCGGAAATATCCGGCGTCGGTAACGCGATGCCGCGGGCGTTCTGCCACAGTTCGACGAGCTTTTGGGCGATGTCTGCGACCGGCAGGACGATGTCGACGTTCCCGGTTGCGATCGCACTGTCGGGCATACCGCTGAATTCAGCATCGGCCGGACTCTGCGCGATCACCACCCCACCGCGCTCCTTCAGACGCGCGATACCTCCCGACCCGTCCGCCCCTGTGCCCGATAGAACGATACCGACCGCGCGATCTCCATGCGCCTCCGCAAGCGTGCGAAAGAACAAGTCGATCGATACCGGCGCACCTCGGTGATTACGCCTCTCGCTCAGTGCGAGATGACCGTCGTACATGGCCAGGCTATGGGTCGGCGGGATCACGTAGACGTGGTTGCGCTCGATCGCGATATCAGACGCGACCTGGCTCACCGGCATCCGCGTCGCGTGCTGGAGGATCGCGGCGACGTTGCTCTCGTGCTTGGGGGAGAGATGCAGAATCACTACGAACGCCATATCAGGCGCCGCGGGCAGGTTCTCGAAACACGTCCGCAATGCAGCCAGACCGCCAGCCGACGCGCCCAGACCTACGACGGGAAAATTGAGTCCGCTCGTGGCAGCGGGAAGCGATTCATCAGGGGATGCGTTGGACAGGTCGACCACGAGGTGTCACGAGCGCGCTTGGCGGCAGTGCATCGATGGTATGCGAAAGACGCGCGCGCTGCCCTCTCAGGGGGGATGATTGCTTGATAAGCAACAGCGGGGCCCGTCGCCGGAAGCGATTCGGCCCCGGCGACACCGCCTATCAACCCGCCGCGTCAGGTCGCCAAACCTTTGCCCGCCATCTGATCGTGCTTGATGAAATACTTCCGCGCGAGCGCTACCAGCTGATTATCGGTCGGGTGATCGACGACCTCGTATCCGACGATCCGGAGCGCCGTTTGCGGGCGGTGCTTGTCTGCGTAGTGGCGGAAATCGGCCGTCGACGTACGTGAGCCGGTGACCAGCACTTCGGCGATCCCGTCGAGGGCGTCGCACACTTCGCCGAAAAATTCGTGACCGGTGCGCACGGCGCTCCCGTGTTGCGCCGTGTGGTGGGTGTGCGCACGGATTTTCTGCGCCTGCACATGCTCGGCATCGAACTGCAGAACCTGCGCAGACTGATGGTCGGTCCAGACCACCGCATGGAATTGGGTCATCGGTTACCTCGTCTTTGCGAGTCGGCAAAATAAACCCCGATGTCGGCGCTGTCTGTTTGGTATCGAACAGACCAGCCACCGCGATCGCGAGTTGCCTGCACGACCGGCGTATGCGTGCCCGATTCGCGTGGAAAAGGTAGCGCCTACTGCACCGAAGTGGCAACGCTACGCAAGAGTGCGCGTGCCGAGACGGGCGACGGCGGCCAGCAACCGGTCGGCCTCGACCGGTTTGGTCAGATGATCCTGGAAGCCGACCGCGATCGCCTTGATCCGGTCCTCCTGCCTCGCATACGCCGTCAACGCGACCGCCGGTATCTGTCCCCCTTCCCCCGGCGCGCGCGCCCGCACCCAGTTCATCAGCGCATAGCCGTCGGCGTCGGGCATGCCGAGGTCACTGACCAACACGTCGAAGCGCTGTCGAGCGAACAGCGTCATGGCGATCGCGGATGATTCGGCTGCGGTGACGCTCGCGCCGGCACGCTCGAGCAGCCGCTGCGTCGCCAATCTCCCGTCCGCATCATCGTCGACCAGGAGTACGTGCAGACCCGTCAGATCATGGTCTTCGCCGTACATCGAAATGGCGGCCGGCGCGGTGTCGACGCCGTATCCCGAGTCGCGCGCCCCAGCTACCGGCACCCGGACGAAAAAAGAAGCCCCTTTGCCTCGTCCAGGACTCTCTACCCCGACACTCCCCTCATGCAGTTCGACCAACCGCTTGACGATAGAGAGGCCCAGACCCAGTCCGCCGTGCCGCCGTGACGTGGACGCGTCGGCCTGGCGAAACCGGTCGAACACGAAGGGCAGAAATTCCGCGCTGATCCCCTCGCCACTGTCGCTGACCCGCACCTCGATCTGATCGGGTCGATACGCGACGCGCAGTTCCACGTTGCCGCCGCTCGCGGTGAACTTGATCGCATTGGACAGCAGGTTCAACACCACTTGGCGCAGGCGGTTGGCGTCGCCGAAAACGAGAGCAGGGCTCTCTCCGGGTTCGGCTACGAAGGTGAGGATGATCTTCTTGGCCGCTGCGGTCGGACGCACCGCGTCGATGGCCAGTCTCGAAAGCGCCTGCATATCGACCGGGCGCGAGTCGAGTGTCACGTGCCCGGAAACGATCGCGCTCATGTCGAGCAGGTCGGCGATGATCTGTGCCTGAGCGCGTGCGTTGCGTTCGATGACATCGACGCCTTGAATGACCGAGGCTGGCAGGTCATCCTGGCGCCGCAGCAGCGCGACCCATCCCAGGATCGAGCTCAGTGGGGTGCGCAATTCATGGCTGAGCGTGGCCAGGAACTCGTCTTTCATTCGACTGCTGCGCTCGGCCTCCGAGCGCGCGGATTGCTCGGCCTCGAGCGAGCGGCGCAAGTGCTCGTCCCATCGGTGTCGCTCGAGCACGGTTCCCACCAGATTCGACACGGATCTGGCGAGCTCGAGCTCATGGTCGCTCGGCGGACGTGCCACGTCGAAGTAGATGGCGATGGTCCCCTGCAACACGCCATTGCCACGCACGATCGGCACCGAGCAGCAGGCGCGCAGGCCGTGCGCAGCGGCGAGTTGCCTGAACTGGATCCAGTGAGGGTCCGTCTGCAGGTCGGGCGAGATCACTGTGGTCAGCTCGTATGCGGCGCGGCCACAACTTCCCACGTCCGGGCCGATTCGCAATCCGTCGATCGCCTCGTTGTAAGCCGCCGGCAGGCTCGGTGCCGCGCCCAGACGAAGCCGCTCGCCGTCCAGGTCGAGCACGAGAATCGAGCAGCGCATGCCGCGTCCACCCTGCCCCTCGACTTCGAGCGCGATCGCGTTGAGCACATCGGCCAGTTGCGCCCCCTTCGCGATCAGTTCAAGGCCGCGCTTCTCGGCGGCCAGTGCTGCCTCGACGCGCTTGCGGTCGGTGATGTCGATCACCGACCCGATGTATCCCAACGCCTCACCGCTCGCAGACACGCGCGGGGCCGCAGCGTCGATGCACCAGCGGTACTCGCCGTCGCTTCGCCGCAGCCGGTATTCGACATGAAAAGCACTGCGCTCGGCGTTCGCGCGTCGAAACGCGGCTTCGGCCGCCGCTGCATCGTCGGGGTGGACCGCGTCGAGCCACCCGAAGCCCACCGCGTCTTCCAGGGTTTGGCCGGTGAACTCGAGCCAGCGCTGGTTCAAGTGTTCACAATGCCCGTCGGCGCGCGTCACCCAGATCACCGGTGCATGGTTGGAAAGATTTCGAAAACGGCTCTCGCTTTCCTGCAGGTGCTGCTCGAAGGCCAGTCGTTCAGTGATATCGATATGCACGCCCACCCACTCCGCGATGGTGCCCTGCGGCTCCAACACGGGCACTGCACGCACCGAGAACGACCGCCACGCGCCGCTGACCGTTCTGACGCGATGCTGGAAGACGAATGTCCTGCGCTCGGCGACCGCAGCTTGCCAGGCTGCCACGGTGGCTGCCGAATCCTCGGGGTGGATGGCCGTCGCCCAACCGAGCCCGGAGTATTCCGACTCGGTCTGCCCGGTCAATTCGCTCCATCCGGGCTGACTGCCGTGCATCAACCCGTCGGCTGTGTTCGTCCACAGAAAGCCGATGGCCTCGACGGCTGCGCGAAACCGGCGTTCGCTGCGCAGCAGGGCCTCGCGTACGCGATCCGCGGCGGTGCCATCGCTACCCTGCACGAAGATGCCGTTCACCGCGCCGGCGCCGTCGAAGAGGGGTGCCAGCCTCAGGTCGAGCCGCTGCTGTGTGGTCTCGCCGGCAGACGACATGAATCCAACCGATATGTCCTGGCTCAGACTGCGCTCGCCGCTGCGATACACCGTGTCGAGAACCTCGATGAACCCTTGGCCTTGGATTTCCGGCAGCGCCTCACGCGCGCTCTTTCCCAGCACATCGCGTGCGAACAGGCGCTGCCAGGCATCGTTGACGAACTCGAACTCGTGGTCTGGTCCGCGCAGGATGGCGACGACACCAGCGGTCTCGTCGAGCCGCCGTGAGGAGTCGAGCGCATGCCGTGATGGGCCCAGTGAATGTCTGCTCGAGTCCATGTCGTGTCGCCGAGATAGCGCGCGCGCCGAAATAGGAACACTGCCGGGTGACGACGTCCGCACTCCCCGTGCGAATACGACGGGGCCCTAGGCAACGTCTTTTGCTTTCAAAGCTGGCGGAGTGGACGGGACTCGAACCCGCGACCCCCGGCGTGACAGGCCGGTATTCTAACCAACTGAACTACCACTCCGTACTACATCAAACTTCGTTGCCGCCGTGTTCACACCCGGTCATGGAGCGGGTCGTCGGACACTGAACGGCAAACCCTACCGCTTCGCATTGTAACGTTCTGTCTCACACTACGCTCGACCGACGGTGCGGGTCAACATGGTGGGTGCTGAGAGGCTCGAACTCCCGACATTCGCCTTGTAAGGGCGACGCTCTACCAACTGAGCTAAGCACCCACGACCGCAGCCACGCCAAGCGTGAGCGCGATGATCAGTTGATCGCGTCCTTCAGCGCCTTGCCGGCACGGAACTTCGGGACCTTGGCCGCCTTGATCTTGATCGCATCGCCGGTGCGCGGATTGCGCCCGACGCGCGCCGCGCGCTTGCCGATGTAGAACGTGCCGAAACCGACCAGCGAAATCGAGTCACCCTTCTTCATTGAAATGCGAATCGAATCCAGCGTCGCATCGAGTGCACGACCTGCGGAAGCTTTTGACAGGTCCGCCGATTCGGCGATCGCGTCGATCAGTTCTTGTTTATTCACCACGTTCCCCTTGCTCTTGTGCGTATCTGAAATTGATCTGGGTCTGGCGCCGTCGGCCACCGCTGTTCCGGCGAGTGCAAGAGCAGGCAGCAACAGGGGCGTCACAATGTTCCGTGACGGGTCGCGCCTTGGATGTGCAACCCGCATTTCGCCGACCGAGCGTGCTCGAGCCGGGCCGAGCGTTTCGCAGATCGATCAACGAAAAAAAAACCGAACACGCTTTATAGCCGTGGCCCCCGGGAGTGTCAAGCCGAGGCCAGCGACTTGGCAGGCAACGCATGCTGCGACGCGCGCTGCACATCCGATTCTCGGGCCGAGGCGAAATTACTCCGCGTTCGCGTCGCGTGCGCTGAATGGGTCATGCCTGGACACCTCTGCCACCGTGCTGCATGTACCATGGCCAATCGCGGCCACGGTGCATGCAAGCCCCGCCTTGCCTCAGTGCTTCAAACCCGGCGTGGTAACGGCTTCATCGACCGGTGCCGGCAACGCGACCTCGGGTGCGGCCACTTCGACCGGCGGTTCAGGCAACGGGTCGGGCGCGCGCTCGAGTGCCGCCGCGAGCACTTCGTCGATCCACTTCACCGGACGGATCTCGAGCTTAGATTTGATCGTGTCGGGAATCTCGGCGAGATCCTTCACGTTCTCCTGCGGGATCAGCACGATCTTGATGCCACCGCGAAGTGCCGCGAGCAGCTTCTCCTTCAGACCGCCGATCGGCAGCACCTCGCCCCGCAGCGTGATCTCGCCGGTCATCGCGACATCGGCGCGTACCGGCACCCCCGACAACACCGACACCATCGCGGTACAGATACCGATGCCCGCACTCGGACCGTCCTTCGGCGTCGCCCCCTCGGGCAAGTGCACATGGATGTCGTTCTTCTGGTAGAAATCGTCGGTCAGACCCAACTTGCGGGCGCGTCCCCGCACCACCGACAGCGCTGCCTGGATCGACTCCTGCATCACGTCGCCCAATTTGCCTGTCGTGGTCATCTTGCCCTTGCCCGGAAGCACCACCGCCTCGATCGTCAACAACTCACCACCGACCTCGGTCCATGCGAGTCCGGTCACCTGGCCGATCTGGTTGTGCTTCTCGGCGATGCCGTAGGTGAATTTGCGCACGCCGAGGTAGTTGGAAAGATTGCGCGCGGTCACCGTCACCCGCTTGCCGCTTTCCTTGACCTGCGCCGCATCGTCGGCCTTCGCCGCGGCGGTCTTCACCGAGATCGGGCCCGCTGCTGTCGCCTTCTCGCCGCGCTGGACGATCGTCTTCACGACCTTGCGGCAGATCTTCGAGATCTCGCGCTCGAGCGAACGCACCCCGGCCTCGCGCGTGTAGTGACGCATGATGTCGCGCAACGCACTGTCGTTGACCGCGAGTTCTTCGTCCTTCAGCCCATGGTTCTTCATCTGCTTGGGCACGAGATAACGCGTGGCGATGTTGACCTTCTCGTCTTCGGTATAGCCTGCGAGCCTGATCACTTCCATCCGGTCGAGCAACGGCGCCGGGATGTTCAACGAATTCGCGGTCGCCACGAACATCACGTCGGACAGGTCGTAATCGACTTCGATGTAGTGGTCGGCGAACGTGTGGTTCTGCTCCGGATCGAGCACCTCGAGCAGCGCCGACGACGGATCGCCGCGGAAATCCATGCCCATCTTGTCGACTTCATCGAGCAGCAGCAGCGGATTGCGCACCCCTACCTTGGCCATGTTCTGCAGGATCTTGCCCGGCATCGACCCGATGTAGGTGCGCCGATGCCCGCGGATCTCGGACTCGTCACGCACCCCGCCGAGCGACATCCGCACGAACTTGCGGTTGGTCGCGCGCGCGATAGACTGCCCGAGCGAGGTCTTGCCGACCCCGGGCGGACCGACCAGGCACAGGATCGGCGCCTTCACCTTGTCGACACGCTGCTGTACCGCCAAGTACTCGAGGATCCGTTCCTTCACCTTCTCGAGCCCGTAGTGATCGGTGTCGAGCACCTCTTCGGCCGCGTTCAAGTCCTTGCTGATCTTGCTCTTCTTCTTCCACGGCAGATTGATCAGGGTGTCGACGTAGTTGCGCACGACCGTCGCCTCGGCCGACATCGGTGACATCAGCTTGAGTTTCTTCAACTCGCCTTCGGCCTTCTTGCGCGCTTCCTTCGACATGCCCGAGCGCTTGATGCGCTTGTCCATCTCGTCCAGGTCGGCGCCGTCTTCCATGTCGCCGAGTTCCTTCTGGATCGCCTTCACCTGTTCGTTCAGGTAGTACTCGCGCTGGCTCTTCTCCATCTGCCGTTTGACACGGCCACGGATGCGCTTCTCCACCTGCAGGATGTCGAGTTCGGTCTCGACCTGCGTCATCAGATGTTCGAGTCGACGCTTGCCATCGAACATCTCGAGCACTTCCTGCTTCTGCTCGAGCTTGAGCGGCAGGTGCGCGGCGATCGTGT
>JACMMK010000285.1 GCA_014379045.1 Burkholderiales bacterium | reverse complement strand
GAACGGGTCGAGGGGTTGTCGAACCCGGAGACGCTGCGCGCGATCTGCCGGGAACACGCGCCGCCCGACGTGCGCTGCGCGCTGCGCGCCGCCGAGCATGTCGACTATTCCGCCGTCGCACGCATCAAGCTCGCGGTACTGCGGGCGCTGTTCGAGGCATTCCGGCGCGACGAAGCCGGGTCGGTCGCGGCGGCATCGTTCTCCCGTTTCCAGGCCTCGACCGAGGGCCTGCGCACGCATTCGACGTACCAGTCGATCCAGCTTGCACTGCACACCGCCGATCCGTCGGTCTGGGGGTGGCCCTGCTGGCCTGCGCCGTTGCGCGATCCGGGCTCGCCCGAGGTCGCGGCCTGGCAGCAAGCGAATGCCGAGGAGATCGCGTTCCACGAATTCCTCGAATGGCAGGCGCGCCTGCAATGGCAGCGGGTGCGTGCGCGCGCGCGCGTGGCGGGCGTCGCCCTGTATGGCGATCTCGCGCTCGGTGCCGACCGCGGTGGGTCGGAAGTGTGGGGCGCGCAGGACGATTACGCGCTGGCGATCAGCACCGGCTGCCCACCCGACGACTTCAACCTGCAGGGGCAGGACTGGGGCCTGCCTCCGTACCGTCCGAATCGATTGCGTGCCACCGCGTGCGCACCGTTTCGCACCGCGATCGAGGCCGGCATGGCGCAGTTCGATGCCCTGCGCCTCGACCACGTGATGAGCCTGATGCGCCTGTTCTGGATACCTGCCGGGGGGACGCCGGCGCTGGGCGCCTACATCGACTATCCGTTCGATTCGCTGCTGGCGACGCTGAAGATCGAGAGCGTGCGTCATCGCTGCATGGTCATCGGCGAAGATCTCGGGACGGTGCCGCCCGCGGTGCGCGAAGGCCTCGCGTCGGCCGAGGTGCTGTCGTACCGGCTGCTCGTGTTCGAACGCGATGCAGCGACCCACTTCCGCCGACCCGACGCATACCCTCGACTCGCGCTCGCAGCACTCGGCAGTCACGATCTGTCGCCGTTGCAGGGCTGGTGGACCGGTGACGATCTCGCGCTGCGCGAGCGGCTGGGCCTCCTCGACCGCAACCAGTTCGAGCGCTTTTCGTGGGACCGCGGCGAGGCGCGCCAGGGCCTGCTCGCCACGCTCGCCGAGATCGGGCTATTGCCCGAGGGCGCGTCGACCGAAGCGGGACGCTACCCGATGCTCCCGCCGGACCTGGTCGAGGCGGTCCACGCGTTCCTTGCGCGCACCGAGTCGATGTGGGCGATGGTCAATGCCGAAGATGCGTTCGATCTGGTCGATGCGACCAATCTGCCGGGAACGACCGACGAACATCCGAACTGGCGGCGCAAGGTGCCGGTACCGATCGAGGACTGGGCGCCGCATCCGCGGTTGTCGGCGATCGCACGGACGATGCGCGACGGCGGGCGCTGACGCGAACGAGCGCGCGCGTGGCAGGCGTCAGTCCACCTTCGCACCCGACACCCGCACCACTTCGGCCCAGCGCGTGATCTCGCGGCGGATGAACGCGCCGAACTGTTCCGGCGTCTGCGCCGGCGACGGGTCTGCACCCTGCTGCGCGAAGCGCTCGCGCACATCGGGGGATGCGATCGCACGCGCGGTTTCCCGGTTGAGCCGCTGCACGATCGGGCGCGGGGTATTGGCGGGCGCAAGGAGCCCGAACCAGATCATCAGTTCATAACCCGGAAGCGCCGCGGCCTCGGCCAGCGTGGGCGTGTCGGGCAGGATCGACAGCCGGGCGGGTGAGGTGACCGCGAGCGCGCGTGTCTTGCCCGACCGGATGTGCGGCAACGCCGTCGGCAGCGGTTCGATCTGGATCTGCACCTGGCCACCGATCAGATCGGTGATCGCCGCCGCGCCGCCCTTGTACGGGATGTGCTGCAGCTCGATCTTCGCCATCGCCTTCAGCAGCTCGGCACCCATGTGTTGCGAAGTACCGGAGCCCGCCGAAGCGTAATTGAGCACACCCGGCTTCGCACGGGCGAGGGCGATCAGCTCCTTCATCGACGATGCCGCCACGGAGTTGCCCACCAGCAGCACGCTCGGTACCGCGGCGATCGGCGCGATCGGCGCGAACGCCGTCAACGGGTCGTACGACAGTTCCCGGTACAGCGCCGGGCTCACGGCGACCGTGCTGGTCGCGCCGAAGGCAAGCGTGTAGCCATCGGGCGTCGCGCGCGCGGCGATCCCGAGCCCGATCGTGCCCCCGGCACCGACGCGATTGTCGATGATCACCGCCTGCTGCAACTGTTCGGTCAACTTGTTGCCGATGATGCGCGCCACCAGATCGTTGATGCCGCCAGGCGGAAACGGCACCAGCAAGCGGATCGGCCGATCGGGCCACGCGGCGCCTGGCGCAGGCTGCGCGAGCGCTGTCGATGCGCCGGATGCGAGCGCCACGCCGATGAAGGCGACGCGCAGTGCGCGCAGGGTCGAAACGATTGCAATGCTCGATGCCATGCGATCCCCGCGTGTGTCCGACGGGCGCATGCCCACCGCAATGTCGAGCATGGCACACTTGCGACGATTCGGATGCGACGCAATCCGCGTGCGCCAGGGGGCGCGCCGGTGTCGGAGACAGACAGGAGCCGCGACATGCGGGTGGCGATCATCGGTGCAGGCAGCATTGCGCGTATCGCGCTCGAGCACACGCAGCGCGGAACCCTCGGCGAGGTCGAGGTCGTCGCGTTGATGGGGCGCAGCGCGAACTCCAGAGGGCAGGCGCTCGCCACGGCGAACGGTTGTGCGTTCGTGACCGATCTTGACGGCCTGCTCGCGACCCGACCCGACGTCGTCGTCGAGGCGGCGGGCCATCAGGCTGTGCATCAGTACGCCGAGG
>JACMMK010000284.1 GCA_014379045.1 Burkholderiales bacterium | reverse complement strand
CGCGCCGGCCGCCACCGTCGACACCGGGCCGTGCGCGGGTCTCGGATCCGCCGCACGCTGACCGCGCCCGCGCCTACTGCGAGGTGGAACGTCGCATCCTCGCCCACGACGTTCGTTCGAACGGCGAACAGCTGATCACGCGCAAGGAAGCGCGCGCGCTTATCGCCTCCGGACATTACCGGCCGAGTACTGGCGCGCCGTACGGGGCCACGCACTACCGCCGGTCGCTCGATGACGGGTCGTGCCTGCACCTGGTGGTCGAAGCGCGTCGGGTGCGTCTGCACCACGATGAGTTCGACCCGCATGCAAACCTGGTGTCGCTCGGCATGCATGTGCTGCACGAAGCGAGATCAGAAGCGGTGTCGTGTGGCGCGCTGGCGTGGAGCATGATCAAGCTGCTCGCGCGTTGATTCCGGCGCTCGGTCCAACGTGGCCCGCGGCTCGCCCGTTGTGCGCAAGCGAACCGCGCTCCGGTCGAGCGAGTCATTCACCCATTGGCCCGGGGGACCGTCGAGTCGATCCGCGGCGAGCGCTCGGTGAACGCTCAGTTGATCTTGATGCCCGACGCTCTGATCAGCCTGCCCCACTTCTCGGTCTCACGCGTGACGAGCCTGCCGAAGTCGGCCGGCGTTCCGGGCAGCGGTGTCGCGCCCAGTTCGGCGAGGCGCGCTTTCAGTTTGGGATTCGCGAGCCCGGCGTTGATCTCGGCGTTGAGCTTGCCGATGACATCGGTCGGCGTGCCCCGGGGCGCGCCGACGCCGGCGATCGTGTACGCCTCGTAGCCCGTTATGAATTCCGCGACCGAGGGTGCGTTCGGCAGTGCCTCCGCACGGGCGACAGTGGTGACGGCCAGCGCGCGCAGGCTGCCCATCCTGAGATGTTCGATCGAACCGGGGATGTTGTCGAACGCAGCGTGCACGCGCCCACCCAACAGATCGATGTACATCGGCGCTGCACCGCGATAGGGGACCGTAACGGCATCGATGCCGGTCGCCGCCTTGAAGGCCTCGGCGGCGAGATGAGAGATCGTGCCGGTGCCGGAGTGTCCGATGTTGATCTTGCCCGGGTTGGCCTTGGCATAGGCGACGAACTCAGGGACGGATCGGGCGGGCAGGGCGGCAACGACCGCGAAGACCAGAGGTTGGGTAGACAGCGCGGCGACGGGCGCGATGTCGCGAACGAAGTCGTACTTGAGATCCGGGAAAAGGGCGCCGTTGAGCAAGTTGCTCGTGGTCGTCTTGAGCAACGTATAGCCATCGGCAGGCGCGCTGGCGACGGCTTCCGTCGCCAGGTTAGTGGCCGCGCCCGGTCGGTTGTCGACGATGAACGTCTGACCCAGGCGAAGTTGCAACCAGTCGCAGACCACGCGCGCCAGGATGTCGGCGCCGCCGCCGGGAGGAAAACCGACCAGCACACGTACCGGCCGCACCGGGTAGGTGTCGGCCTGGGCCGGCGCCGGGATCACCGAAGCGACCGAAGCGGCAGCGGCGCACCACAGGGACCAACGACGATCGACGACCATGGAGTCACTCCTGTTGATTTGAAAGGCCCACCGAACGGTGCCTGCGCAAACGATGGCACGGGAGGCCAGTGAATGTCATCGGCCGGGCATGAAGCGTTCTGAATTCTTGTGAAAGCACCCACGGCGTGCCAGACTGAAAGTGCTCCAGGTTTTCCCACGGACCCTAGCCCTTGACTGCCATGAGTACCTCGGAGGTCATCCGCTTCGGCGCGTTCAGCCTCGTGCCGCGCAGGCGTGAGTTGTTGCTCCACGGTGCACGCGTCACGCTCGGCGCGCGCGCCTTCGACCTGCTGACCGCATTGATCGGGAGGCAGGGCCAGCTCGCGACCAAGGACGAGCTGATGGCGGAAGTGTGGGCCGGCACGGTCGTCGACGAGAACAACCTGGCTGCCCAGATTTCGGCCCTGCGGAAGATGCTGTCCGGCGATCCCGCACTGTCGGGGTGTCTGCAAACGGTGCCCGGGCGGGGCTACCGTTTCGTTCCCGATATCGAGTTCGAAAGCGAGGGGCGGCTCCGCGGCAACGCGCCGCTACACCACGGCGCTGATGCCGAAGCTCTTTCGCTGGTTGTGCTGCCTTTGGCGAACCTCAGCAGCGACCCCGAGCAGGCGTATTTCGCCCAGGGCCTCACTGCGACGCTCGCCACCGACCTCTCGCGTATCTCAGGACTGCAGGTGATTTCGTCCGCGACCGCGGCGACCTTCGCGGGCAGGGATATCGACGTGCGCGAGGTAAGCCGCGAGCTCAGCGCGAGGTACGTCCTCACCGGTAGCGTCCAGCGCCTTGATCGGCGGGTACGGATCAACGCGCATCTGGTCGATGGCCAGACCGGCATGCAGGCCTGGTCCGAACTGTTCGACGGCGACGCCGCTGACCTGCTGGAGCTTCAGGATCAGATCACGGGCTGCCTCGCCAATGCGATCGGGCGAGAGATCTTCGTCGCTGCAGCGCGGGACGGCGAGGCGCGCCGGATCGACCCGCGCTGCTGTGACCTCGTGATGCGCGGGATTGCTGCGGACAACCGGCCCCAGTCGCTGGAGAGCCTGAGAGAGCAGGAGGCGTTGTTTGCCCGGGCGGCGGAGTTCGATCCGAAACATGGCGAAGCCCATGCCCGTCTGGCGCGCGCCATCCTGCTGCAGGTCACGCAGGGCCACGCTCCGTCGGTGCTCGAAGAAGAAACGCTAGCACGCGGGGTACGCGCGGCGGAGCGGGCCGTGGCCCTCGATCCGGCCAACGCCCGCGCCCACTGTGCGATGGGCCTTCTGCACGTGCTGCGCGGCGACTTCGAGCGCTCGGTCGTCGCGAACGAGACCGCGATCGCGCTCGATCGCAACTTCGCCCTGGCGCACAACAACCTGGGCAACTCGCTCGTGCATCTGGGCAAGGGGCGCGAAGCGCTGCCGGCAACGCAGACCGCGCTCCGGCTCGATCCGCGCGGCCCGCAGATCGGCGCGTTCTGGACGACCCAGGGATTCGCACGCATGTTGCTCGGAGAACTGGACGAAGCCATTGCCTGCTTTTCGCGAGGAAGGGCTGCGAATCCGAAGCTGCCGCGCGCTCAGGTCGGTGCCGCGATCTCGCTCGCGCTGAGCGGTGACGCGTCGGCGGCGCAGCGAGCAGCGGACGATCTGTTGAAACTCATCCCGCACTACCGCCTTTCGAAAACCATGGACGGGTGTCTGCCGAACTCGCCCCTGCAGTATCGCCGGTTCTACGAGGAGGTCCTGTGCCCTGGTGCGCTGCTCGCTGGGGTGCCGGTCTGACCCACTGGCTGGAGCAGTCGGCCCACACCAACGGCTGGCGCTGAGCCGCGGGCGGTACCACGCATGCGGCGTGGCGACCTCATCACAGTGGCGCGACACGGCGACCGGGGCAAGCCGCGCCCGGCGTCGGTGGTGCAGTGCGAACGGTTCGACGAGCATCCGTCGGTCACGGTGTTGCCGGTCACCCGTCAACTTTCTGCGCAGTTAGCTAGCGTTTCTCTATCAGTTTCGCCGCTGCATCGACCAGCTTGCGGAAATGCGTGGCGAGAAGGGTGTTCGTAAGCATCTGCATTCCCGCCATCCGTTGCGGGCCTACCAGCGCGAGTTCGAGATCGACACGCGTTCCCCTGCCGCCTGCGGCGGCGGAAAAGCGCATCAGCGCTTCGCAGAGCGCAGCGCCTTTCATCGATTTGGGCTCGACGACCCAACGACTTTCCGGAACTTCGGCGCGCCATTCGGTGCGTCCGGTCCACTCGAGCACGCCCTTGTCGACGTGATGCGCAAGGAGCGCGGGCACGTTCGCGCGTGCGCGCCACGCATGGACGCAGCGCGTCACGCCATCGTCGCTGGTCTGCCGGCTCTTGAGCTCGGCGCGCTCGATATGCTCAAGGAAAGGCGCGAGCTCGCAGGTGCGCTCGCACAGCGCGTCCCACACGCGCGGCATCGGATGCATCACCACGACGACGATCTTCGGCATCACTGCTCCTGCTTCATGAAATGCGCGCGCGCCGCGAGGACCTCGGGGACGAGCTTGAGTTTTCCCATCACCGAATCCGAGATGTAGGAGCGCGCGATCAGCCAACCGATCGCCTGCGCGAGCGCGCGCCGGGCAGGCAGCGGCGCATAACCGAGGGTCGCGATCCGTCGATGGTCATACCAGTAGAAGCGACCCGCCATCTTCGCCTCGTCGCGGGTCGCCATCGGCCGCGTACCGGTCAATCGTGCCGACGCCTCGGCGGCGGCAGCCGCCATGTAGGACGCGGTATGGTTGAGGGTCACGGATGGCCCGAACGTTCCGGTGAGCGCGGAGATCAGCGAATGCACCTGATGCCAGCTGAGGTTCTCCGCGCCCAGCACATAACGACAGCCGGGGCTGCCGCGTTCGGCCGCGAGCAGGTGGCCGGCCGCGACGTCCTCTGCGGCAACGACATTGCAGCCGCCGAGAAAGGTCGAGCGGAACGGGTCGTTCAGATAGTTGACGATGCTCGCATTGCTCGGGCTCAGCCGATAGTCGTACGCGCCCATCACCAGCGTCGGGCACACGGCCACGATATCCTGTTCCAGGTGCGCGGCGATCGCGAACGCGGCGCGCTCCTGCTCGAACTTCGAGCGTGAGTATGCCGACGGTTGCGGCTCGTCGACGGTGTCTTCCTCGTCGAGCACGCGCCGTCCCGCGGTCGACCCCAACACCACCGACGACGAGGTGAGTACCACGCGCCGCACGCGCATCCTGCGCGCGGCTTCGAGCATGTTGCGGGTGCCGCGTACCGCGAGGTCGGTCTGCTCGTCGCCGCTCATCCCCCAGTACGAGAAGACCGCCGCGGCATGGAACACGAACGTGCAGCCTTTGGCGGCGCCTGCCAGGCTCGCGGGGTCGAGCACATCGCCTTCGACGAGCTCGACGGGGAGCGTTTGCAGACTGCGCCTGTCGCTCGACGCCCGGACGAGAACGCGCACGCGATGCGACGCCGCGAGGAGCGCACGGACGAGGTTGCTGCCGACGATGCCGGTCGCGCCGGTTACCAGCACCTTCATCGCGGGTCAGTCTGCACGTTGGTACTCGCGATGCGGTCGAGATCCTTGTGCACGGCATCGGCGAGTCCGGCGAGGAAGTCGGGCGCGTCGCGGGCG
>JACMMK010000283.1 GCA_014379045.1 Burkholderiales bacterium | reverse complement strand
GCGGGCGCGCGCGCCGGCACCGAGGTCTGCGCGCGGGCGCGATCGTGGCTCACCAGCGGGTAACCCCGATCGGCGTAGAAGCGCCAGCGCTCGCGCGCACGCGCCCGATCGTCTTCGTCGAGCGAGACGATCTCGATCAGCCGCTCGAACCGGCTGAACAGGGCAGGGGTGGCATCGGTGAGGTTGAGCAACACCTCGTCGTGCGGCAGCGGATCGACCAGATGGTCGACGATCACCGGCGTCTGGCCGGCCAGCGGATGGCCGATGCGTACGTGCGGGACGAAGCTCAGCTGCGGCTGGCACCAGAGCAGCTTGTCGACGCGCGCGGTCTCGCTCGCGTCTGCAGTCAGCACGAACAGGCGCACATCCCGCTCCAGTGCCTTCGCACACAGCACGCAGGCCGTACGCGCGCGGTCATCGACATTCACGTAGAAATCGATGCGCGTCATCGACGGTCCCAGCCTGGAGCGTGGCGCGCGGGCGAGTTCACGGGCAGAATCGTCGACCGGGCAAGCGCGGGGTAAGGGGCACCAGCCCGGGCGGTGACAGGGCCGCGGCGCTGGCAGGTGTGCGGGTCGGAGTCCGGCAGGAGATCGCCATCCGTCCCGTCAACCGTGCGTCGCACGCGCCCGTGCAGCGAGAAACTCGGTCAACAGCGGCACCGGCCGCCCGGTCGCGCCTTTTTCGCGACCCGACTTCCAGGCAGTGCCGGCGATGTCGAGGTGCGCCCAGGCGAACTTCTTCGCGAAGCGCGCAAGATAGCAGGCCGCGGTGACACTGCCCGCAGGGCGCCCGCCGATATTGGCGAAGTCGGCGAAGTTGCTCTTCAACTGCTCCTGATAATCGTCCCACAGCGGCATCGGCCAGACCCGGTCCCAGGCCGCATCGCCCGCCTGCTGCACGTCGCGCGCGAGCGCATCGTTGTTCGCGTATAGGCCCGAGGCGACATGGCCCAGCGCGATCACGCAGGCGCCGGTCAAGGTTGCGATATCGATCACCAGCGCCGGCTCGAAACGCTCGCACCAGGTCATTGCATCGCACAGCACGAGCCGGCCTTCGGCGTCGGTGTTGAGGATCTCCACCGTCTGCCCCGACATCGTGGTGACGATGTCACCGGGCCGCGTTGCATTGCCGTCGGGCATGTTCTCGGCCGCGGACACGATGCCGATCACGTTGAGCGGCAGCTTCATCAACGCCACCGCCTTCATCGTACCCAGTACGCTCGCCGCGCCGCACATGTCGAACTTCATCTCGTCCATCTCGGGCGCCGACTTCAGCGAGATGCCGCCGGTGTCGAACGTGATGCCCTTGCCGATCATCACGAGCGGCGGGGTCTTGCGCGGCGCGCCTTGCCACGACAACGCGATCAGCTTCGGCGGCTGCCGGCTGCCGCGGGCAACCGCGAGCAATGCCCCCATGCCCAGGCGCTGCATGTCCTTCTGCTCGAGCACTTCGAGCTTCATCCGATGATCGCGCGCGAGCAGTTCCGCCTGCTCCGCAAGGTAGGTCGGTGTACAGACGTTCGGAGGCAGGTTGCCGAGGTCTTTCGCGAGGTTCATTCCGTGCGCAGTAGCCACCCCCTGCGCGAGCGCTGCCTCGGCATCGGCGTTCCCGCGGGCGCTGACCTTGAGCGCGATCGAACGCAGCACCATTCGCGTGCGTTCGGGCTGGCTCTTCATCGCATCGAAGCGATAGAGCGCTTCCATCGCGATGACCACCGCCTGGGTGATCGCCCAGGCCGTACTGCGCCCGGGAATCGGCGTCTCGGTCAGGCACAACAGCGCATCGCGCGCCCCGGTCTGGCGCAATGCCACGACCGCCGAGCGCACGGCCTCGCGATAGGCTTTCTCGCGAAACTCGGATTCCGGTCCGAGCCCGACCAGCAATACCCGCTCGAACACGCGCCCGTCGACCCGCGAGACGAGCAGCGTGGTGCCGGGCTTGCCTTCGAAATCGCCGCGCTTGACGATCTCGGAGAGCGCGCCGCGGATGGCCTTGTCGATCGCCAGGGCGGAGGTGGACAGTTCACTCGACTGGAACACACCGACCACCGCACAGCCACTCTTCAGCTTCTCGGGGCTGCCGGTCTTTATGCTAAATTCCACTTGATGTCCTTCGCTCAGGTATCGGTCGTGACCACGGATGTTCCGGTACCGGTGGCGTCGGCGAGACCGGCAGCGCGTCGTGTCACTATCGTAGCGACAATCGCAGCGACCGCGCCACCGATTATCGCGGCGTCGTTCGCTCGAAGTCAAAAGCGCGCACGCGTCGTCGCGCCGATGCGTGCTCGATGATCTTTCAACGGGCACTGTTGCGCGAGTTCTTCCTCACCGCGTCGGCGGTGTGTGCGGTGCTGCTCGCGATCATGGTCACCACCCAGTTCATCCGTGTGCTGGGGATGGCCGCCGGTGGCAAGTTCGCGGCCGACGGGGTCGGTGCGATCCTGGGCTTTACCGCGTTGAACTTGTTGCCGGTCGTGTTGTCGCTCACCCTGTTCATCACGGTACTGAGCTGCCTCACGCGTGCACACCGCGACTCCGAGATGGTGGTGTGGGCCGCCAGTGGCGTCTCGCCACTCGCCTGGGTCGGCCCGGTGCTGGCGTTCAGCGTGCCCCTTGCGGTGATGATCGGGGCACTCAGCCTCGGCCTGTCGCCGTGGGCGAACCTGAAGAGCGACGAATTCCGGCGCCAACTCGAGTCGCGCGACGAATCGGCCGGGGTGGCGGCCGGGGTGTTCCGCGAATCGCGCGGCGGTGACCGGGTCTACTTCGTCGAAGCGGTGTCGCGCGAAGACAACACGGTGACCAACGTGTTCGTTCATTCGGCGCAGAACCAGCGTCTGGGCACGATGGTCGGGCGCAAGGGCTACCTCGAGACGCTCGCCAATGGCGACCGCTTTCTCGTCCTCGAGGATGGGCGTCGTTACGAGGGCATACCCGGGTCGCCGGAATTCAGGGTAAGCGTGTTCGAGCGCTATGCGATCCGCATCGAGACCGCCGAGGCGAAGAGCGCGAGCCGGCCGATCAAGGGCCTGTCGACGCTCGAATTGCTCGCCAACCCGATACCGCCGCACCTGGCCGAATTCACCTGGCGCTTCGGATTGCCGATCATGGCGGTGATCCTCGCGCTCGCGGCGATTCCGCTGTCGTTCGTCAACCCGCGGATGGGGCGTTCGCTCAACTACGTGTTCGCCGTGATGCTGTACATGGTCTACAGCAATACCCTGTCGATTGCACAGGCGTGGATCGCGCAAGGGCGGATCGCACCGACGATCGGCTTCTGGATCGTGCACGCGCTGATGCTCGCATTCACCGTGCTGCTGTTCTCGCGGCGGGCGTTCGCACTCGCCTGGCCGCAATGGCGTTGGCCTGCATTCGGCCGCGCGCGTTGAGAGGAGTCGACGACGCATGACGGTCGTGAGTCGTTACCTGCGCCGCGAGGTGTACAGCGCCACCGGGCTGGTCGTGCTCGCGCTGCTCGGCCTGTTCTCGCTGTTCGATCTGATCGGCGAACTCGACGATTTCGGCGAAGGCTCGTACCGGTTGCGCGCGATGTTCGTCTACGTCGGGCTGAATCTTCCTGGGCACCTGTACCAGATACTGCCGGTCGCGGCGCTGATCGGCACCACGTTGGCGCTGACCCAGATGGCCCAGCAATCCGAGTACACGGTGCTGCGCACCTCCGGGGTGTCGGCATGGCGAATCGCCCGGGTGCTTGCGCGTGCAGGGCTCGCGCTCGCGCTGATCGGCGTGCTGGTGGGCGAACTGGTCGCACCCTGGACCGAGCGTGCGGCGCAGGCGATGCGCCTGCAGGCGAAGGCGACGGTGATCGCGCAGGAGTTCCGTTCGGGCCTGTGGGTCAAGGACGAGAACAGCTTCGTCAACGTGACCCAGGTGACGCCTCAGGGGCGATTGGTCGGCATCAAGGTCTATGAATTCGATGCGCAGTGGGTGCTGCAGCGATTCTGGTCTGCCAAGGACGGCGAATACAGCGGCGCCACCGGGTGGCGGATGAACGACGTCGTCGAGACCCGCTTCCTCGCCGACAGTACGACCGTCAGTCGCAGTGCACAGGCGGACTGGAAATCGGTGCTGACGCCGGAACTGCTGACGGTGTTGCTGGTCAAGCCGAACGAAATGTCGATCGTGAACCTCTGGCAGTACGTACAACACCTGCGGGAGAACAAGCAGGCGGCGGCACGCTACGAGATCGCGCTCTGGCGCAAGGTCGTGTACCCGGGCGGCATGCTGGTGATGCTGGTGCTCGCCCTGCCGTTTGCACAGCAGGCACGGCGCGCGAGCGCAGGGCCTCGCGTATTTGCGGGGATCATGCTGGGCCTTGCCTTCTACTTTCTCAACACGTTGGCATCCCACGCCGGGTGGTTGTATCAGTGGCCGCCGGTGGTCAGCGCGCTGGTGGCGCCGCTCGCGTTTCTCGGCGTCGCACTGGGCCTCATCGCCTTCTTCGAGCGCCGTTGACCCGCCCCCGCGTCCCGGTTACCTGTCGGCGGTCGCCGTCGCGCGCCCGCCTGCTTCGACACGGATCAACCGGGTGCGCGCCAGACGGTCGTGCAGGAACTGTCGATCCCGGTCGACCAGCGCCCAGCACAGCCCCAGTCCCGCGGCGAACACGCTCGGCCACGCCAGCACATAGCGCAGCCCTGCGCGGGACGCGCTGACCGGTCGGTCGTCGGCGCCCACCAGTTTCAGACGCCAGGCGCGCATCGGCAACGTCTGCCCGCCGTGGGTCCAGAACCACGCAAAGTAGGCGCCGAACACACCGAACAGATAAAGGCGGAAGGCCCAGAGCGACGCTCCGGCCGTCGCATCCTGGCCGGTGAGCGCGGACAACGGCAGCAGAAACAGCAATCCGGCAATGAGGGCCAGCGCGACGAGAACCAGCGTTTCGTAGAGCAGGCTCGCCAGCCTGCGCGCCACGCCTGCCGTGGCCGGCGCGTCGGCAGGCGCGTCGAAAGCGTCGATGAAATGACTACCGAAGCGCAGCGGGCTCGACTCCCGTACCGGATGCGCCTTCGCCCGGGCCGCCGACTGCAGACGACGGCGTGCCGCCGGGCGCCCCGAAACTGCTGTTGGGCACGGCCTCGGCCGGCACCCCCGCCTGCTGTGCCTCGTGCCAACGTCGCGCCAGGCTTTGCCGCTGATCGGGCGGCAGCGTCTTCAGTTGCTGGTAGTTCTTGCGCGCGAGTTCGCGCTCTTCGGCGGACAGCGATGCCCACTGCGTCAGCCTAGACTGGACGCGCTCTTTCTGCTCCGGCGACATGGTCTGCTGCCGCTGGGCGATCCCGACCAGCTTGCGCCGGGTCTGACTCGACAGCGAATCCCACTGATCGGCGAGCGGTGCCAGGAACTGTTTCTGCTCGGGGGGAAGTTGCGCCCAGCTCGATTGACGGGCCGGCGCGGGCGGAGGCGAACTCTGAGCCCACGCGTCATGCCCCGCCGCTCCGACGAGCGCGCACAGCAGCAGCGCGCCCGCGATCACGGGGTGCGCGCGCAGCGAGCGGGCCGGGCGGCGCCGCGCGCGCGCTACTGCTGCAGCTCGACCGGACGCTTCAGCCATGTGTCGAACCCGTTGTCGATGTAAGCCGTCACCGGCAGGTCGTCGGCGAGGATCGCCAGGTCGAGGTCGGCTGCGCTTTCGGCTTCCTGGTACGACGACCATTCCGACCAGGTGACGCCCGTCAGCGCGACCACGATCGCACTCAGCGCAAGCCAAAGGCGCGGCCCGGCGAACAAGCCCCGCAATCCTTCGGCGATGCCGCCCGCTGCCCCCGCCGGAACTCTGGCCGGTGCAAGGCGCGGCTGGGAATCGACGCGCGCGAGCGCAGCCTTGCGCGCCAGTTGAAGGCGCGAAGCCACCTGCTCGTCGACGTGCTCGATCCCCTCGTTCAGCAGCGTCGCCACCCGTTTGCCGAATTCGTCGTCGTTCACAGGGATATTCCTTTTGCTTTCAACCAACCCGCCAACGCATGCGTGGCGCGCGAGCAGTGTGTCTTGACGCTGCCTTCCGAGCAGCCCATCGCGACTGCCGTCTCGGCCACATCCAGTTCCTCCCAGTAACGTAGCAGGAATGCTTCACGTTGACGCGCAGGCAGTTTGGTCAGCGCTTCTTCAATCGTTTCAAGTGTTTGAATTCGCTGCAGGTGATCGGCAGGATTCATTCCCTCGCCGGTCGGATCGGCCGCGGCCTGCAACGTCTCCAGCGGATCCGTGTCCTCGTCGTCCTGATTCGGCGACAAGGAAGAGAACAATGTCGTCCAGGTGTTACGTACTTTCGTGCGCCGGTACCAATCGCGGATCGTGTTCTGAAGAATCCGCTGAAACAGCATCGGCAACTCTTCCACCGGACGCCCAGCGTACTTCTCCGCGAGCTTCATCATCGAATCCTGGACGATGTCCAGCGCCGCCTCGGTGTCGCGCACCGCGTAAGCGGCCTGCTTGAACGCGCGGCGCTCGATCTCGCTCAGGAACTTCGCCAGTTCACCTTCTGAAGACAGGATTCGCCTCGGTCGCGCGATGTGACGGGAAATACTCCGCTCGCTGGACGCGCAGGTCGCGATCCAGGGGCCGCGCAATGGTAACAAAGCGCACGCCTGCCGCCCTTTACAGCCCGATAGCCACGCGGTTGCTTGACCCTTCGAGCCCTTGCCGGTAGCCTCACGGGTTCTTCGTTGCCAGCGAAGAAGGGGTGCGGACAGCGGACAGCACCTGATTTCAAGGCAGTTGAGAAGCCCCAACAGGTTCGGGGCGCCCAATCGAGAACGGGCGTGCACGATCGGCAGCGCGTGCGCAGGCGCGGCTCGCCGTGAATGCCACGATATGACGGTGCGGTACGCGGTGCTCGAGCGGACGACTACGGCGCCTGCGTGGGGCGCAAGCTCGCGCAACTCTGCCTTGAGTCGGATGTGCATGCGGCGCAATCTTGGGCGATGCCGAGTCCGAAGCAGGACGCTCGGCAGCACGCGTACCGAATCGACGGTACCGACTACCAAAGTACGAAGGGTGTGGGCCATGGACAGGATCGCGGCGAACGTGATGGAGATAACCGGGGCGGAAATCGTCATCCGGTGTCTGCAGGAAGAGCAGGTGGAGTATGTGTTCGGGTATCCGGGCGGCGCCGTCCTCTACATTTACGATGAGCTGTCGAAGCAGGACAAGGTCAAGCACATTCTGGTCCGGCACGAACAGGCGGCGGTACACGGCGCCGACGGCTACGCCCGCTCGTGCACCAAACCCGGCGTCGCGCTGGTGACTTCGGGTCCGGGTGTCACGAATGCCGTGACCGGCATCGCGACCGCCTACATGGACTCGATCCCGATGGTCATCATCACCGGGCAGGTACCCACCCCCGCGATAGGGCTGGACGCCTTCCTGGAATGCGACACCGTCTGCATCACGCGGCCCATCGTCAAGCACAACTTCCTGGTGAAGGACGTGCGCGAGATCGCCTCGACGATCAGGAAGGCGTTCCAGATCGCCACCACCGGGCGTCCCGGCCCGGTGCTGGTCGATATCCCGAAGGACATCACCAACCAGAAGGCGGTGTTCAGCTATCCGCAGAACGTACCGATGCGTTCATACAGCCCGGTCACGCGCGGGCATTCGGGACAGATCAGGAAGGCGATGCAGCTGCTGATGGAAGCGAAGCGCCCCATGATCTACACCGGCGGCGGCGTGATCCTGGGCGAGGCGTCGGGCGAGCTGGCCAGGCTGGTGCATGCGCTAGGGTTTCCGTGCACGAATACCCTGATGGGGCTCGGCGGTTATCCGGCGACCGACCCGCAGTTCGTCGGCATGCTCGGCATGCACGGCACGTACGAGGCGAACATGGCGATGCAGCACTGCGACGTGCTGCTCGCGGTGGGCGCGCGCTTCGACGATCGGGTCATCGGCAACCCGAAACATTTCCATCAGGAAGAGCGCAGGATCGTCCACATCGATATCGACCCGTCGTCGATCTCGAAGCGCGTCAAGGTCGACGTCCCCATCGTCGGCAACGTGAAGGACGTGCTCGCCGACATGCTGAGTCAGCTGACCGCGTCCCAGGAACGCCCGGATGCGGCGGCGCTCGCCGCCTGGTGGAAGCAGATCGACGAGTGGCGTGGGCGCGACTGCCTCAAGTACGACCGCACCAGTGCGATCATCAAGCCGCAGTCGGTGGTCGAGGCGCTGTACAAGGTGACCGAGGGCAATGCCTTCGTCACCTCCGACGTCGGCCAGCATCAGATGTGGGCGGCGCAGTTCTACAAGTTCGATCAGCCGCGCCGCTGGATCAATTCAGGCGGGCTCGGCACGATGGGCTTCGGGCTGCCCTCGGCGATGGGCGTTCAGCTCGCGCACCCCGGGGCGCAGGTCGCGTGCATCACGGGCGAGGCGAGCATTCTGATGTGCATCCAGGAATTGTCGACCTGCAAGCAGTACCGGCTGCCGCTCAAGGTGGTCACGCTCAACAATCGTTACATGGGCATGGTGCGGCAGTGGCAGGAGTTCTTCCACGGCAACCGGCACGCCGAGTCGTACATGGACGCATTGCCCGACTTCGTGAAGCTCGCCGAAGCGTTCGGCCACGTCGGCATGCGCATCGACAAGCCCGCCGATGTCGAAGGCGCGCTGCGCGAGGCGTTCGCGATGAAGGACCGGCTCGTGTTCATGGACTTCATCACCGACCAGACCGAAAACGTGTTTCCGATGGTGCCCGGCGGCAAGGGGCTGTCGGAGATGATTCTGGTCTGACGCCGGTCATCGATCGCTGCGCGAATGCGGGGGTCGTTCGACCCTGCGAGAGACGCGCGTCGTGCCGTGCCTGATCCCTGACCTCTGATCGCTGATGCGCCATATCATATCCATCCTGCTCGAAAACGAGCCCGGCGCGCTGTCGCGCGTGTCGGGGCTGTTCTCGGCACGCGGCTACAACATCGAGTCGCTGACCGTCGCGCCGACCGAGGACGCCACGCTGTCGCGGATGACCATCGTGACCACCGGCTCGGACGAAGTCGTCGAGCAGATCACCAAGCAGCTGAACAAGCTGATCGAAGTGGTGAAGGTGGTCGACCTGTCCGATGGCGCGCACATCGAGCGCGAGCTGATGCTGGTGAAGGTGCGTGCGGCAGGCAAGGACCGTGAAGAGATGAAGCGGATGGCCGAGATCTTCCGCGGCCGCATCATCGACGTCACCGACAAGTCCTACACGATCGAATTGACCGGCGAGGGCTCGAAGCTCGACGCGTTTCTCCTCGCCGTCGAGCCGGGGCTGATTCTCGAGACGGTGCGCACAGGCGCTTCCGGCATCGGCCGGGGCGAGCGGGTTCTGAAAGTTTGAACGTCGATCGACATCGCGGTTTCAACCAACGCATTCCGGAGCAAGGCATGAACATCTATTACGACAAGGACGCCGACCTTTCGCTGATCAAGGGGCGCAAGGTCACCATCATCGGTTACGGTTCGCAAGGGCATGCCCATGCGAACAACCTGCAGGATTCCGGCGTCAAGGTCACGGTCGGGCTGCGCAAGGGAGGATCGTCCTGGGACAAGGCGAAGAACGCCGGTCTCGCGGTGAAAGAGGTCGACGAGGCGGTCAAGGGTGCGGATCTGGTGATGATCCTGCTGCCCGACGAGCACCATGCGCAGGTCTATCGTGAATCGATCGAACCGAACATCAAGAAGGGGGCCGCGCTCGCCTTCGCTCACGGCTTCAACGTCCACTTCCAGCAGATCGTGCCGAAGGACGGGATCGACGTGATCATGATCGCGCCGAAAGGGCCGGGTCATCTGGTGCGCTCGACCTACACCCAGGGGGGCGGAGTTCCGTCGCTGATCGCGATCGCCCAGGATTCGAGCGGGAAGGCGCGCGATGTCGCGCTGTCGTATGCGGCGGCGATCGGTTCGGCGCGGGCGGGGGTGATCGAGACCTCGTTCCGCGAAGAGACCGAGACCGACCTGTTCGGTGAGCAGACGGTGCTCTGCGGCGGTTGCACGGCCCTGGTGCAGGCGGGCTACGAAACGCTGGTCGAGGCAGGCTATGCGCCGGAGATGGCGTATTTCGAGTGCCTGCACGAATTGAAGCTGATCGTCGATCTGATGTACGAGGGCGGCATCGCCAACATGCGCTACTCGATTTCGAACACCGCCGAGTACGGCGACTTCACCCGCGGCCCGCGGATCATCACCGAGCAGACCAAGCTCGAGATGAAGAAGATCCTGCACGAGATCCAGACCGGGCAGTTCGCCAAGGAGTTCATTCTCGAGAACCGTGCCGATGCGCCGACGCTGAAGGCGATGCGCAGGATCGGGCAGGAACATTCGATCGAGAAGGTCGGCGGCAAGTTGCGCGAAATGATGCCGTGGATCAAGCAGAACAAGCTGGTCGACCGCTCACGCAACTGATGCCCCAACTTAGACTGCGTTGAACTACCCCCACCCGATCCTCGCGCGCGAGGGATGGCTCTACATCGCACTGGCGTTCGGTGCGGCAGCCGCTGTCACGCTGTTCGCCGGGGTGTGGTGGTCGATCCCGCTGTGGATCGTCGCGGCGTTCGTGGTGCAGTTCTTCCGCGATCCGGCGCGCAGCTTCGATGCGGGAACGGGTGCGGTGCTCTCGCCCGCCGACGGGCGCATCGTCGCGGTGGAGCGGGCACGCGATCCCTACCGCGACCGTGACGCGCTGAAGCTCTCGGTATTCATGAACGTGTTCAATGTGCACTCGAACCGCAGTCCCGTGGACGGCGAGGTGCGCGAGGTGCGCTACTTCGCCGGGCAGTTCTTCAATGCCGCTATCGACAAGGCATCGCTCGAGAACGAACGCAATGCGGTGCTGATCGAGACCGCCGATGGCAGAAGCGTGACCTGCGTGCAGATCGCAGGGCTGATCGCGCGGCGCATCCTCTGTTACGCGAAACCCGGCGATCGGGTGCAGCGGGGGCAGCGCTTCGGCTTCATCCGTTTCGGTTCGCGGGTCGATGTCTATCTGCCGCTCGATGCGCAGCCACGCGCGAGCCTCGGCGATGTCGTCTATGCCGGTCACACCGTGCTCGCCGAGTTCGCGTCCGCGCCCCGCGCCGACGCCGCGGTCGACGCGG
>JACMMK010000282.1 GCA_014379045.1 Burkholderiales bacterium | reverse complement strand
TTCGGCCCGGGCACCCCGAACTCAGCCCTCGATGCCCAGCAGGACACCGGCGACCTGATCGTGAACCTGCTCGATACCGCCCCGCTGGGGTTCTTCACCCAGAGCGTGCTGCTCTCCGGGTTCTCGTTCAACGGCGTGGGTCTCGACCTGCCGGCGAACGCGACGCTGGTGCTGACCGGCCTGATCGTCGATGGCACCGGCACCACCGTGATCCCGCTACCGCCGGCCGGGTGGTTGCTGCTCGGCGGGCTCGGCATGCTCGGCTACCTGGGACGGCGCCGACCCGGCACCGTCTGAAGCCGGGCGCATCGGCGCGCCGGAACCGCATCCACGTGAAGCGTCTCGTCGGGCAACGAGCGCTTCACGCTTTCCAAGGCCCAGGCGCGGCGCCTGCCGCCATGACCCGCTATTTCGACTTGCGCCGATCGGCGAACACCTTGCGGAACTTCGCGACCTTCGGTGCAACGACCATCTGACAGTACGGCTCGTGCCCATGGTGGGCGAAGTATTCCTGGTGATAGTTCTCGGCGATCCAGAACTTGGTCGCAGCGCTGATTTCGGTGACGATCGGCCGGGGGAATTCCTTCTTCGCGGTGAGTTCGCCGATGAACGTTTCGGCTTCGCGCTTCTGCGCATCGGAGTGGTAGAAGATGACCGAACGATATTGCGGGCCCGAATCGTTGCCCTGGCGGTTGAGCGTGGTCGGATCGTGGATCGTGAAGAACACGGCAAGGATGTCGCGGAACGTCACCTGCGCCGGATCGAAGGTGATCTGGATGACTTCGGCATGACCGCTTTTCGCCGAGCACACCTGGGCATACGTGGGGTTGTCGACATGACCGCCCATGTACCCCGATTCGACCGATTCGACGCCGATCAGGTCGTCGAACACGGCTTCGACGCACCAGAAGCAACCACCGCCTAGAGTGGCCACCTGCATTGCCGGGCTGTTCATCGTTGAGTCGCTCCAGTAGGAAGGAAGGGTTCGGTGGCGGCGCCGACCGGGAAGCGTCCGCGCCAGGCGTGTACGCAGGCTTCGGCGAGCGCGGCCGTCGCGTCGATGACCGGCACCGCAGGCGCGCCCGCTGCGACGACGAGCGCAGCATAGGCCAGCGGCAGTTCGGTGCATGCAAGCAGCACGGTGTCGACCTCCCGGGTCGCGCTGCGTGCGATCGCATCGGCCAGATGTCGCGCCGCCGCGTCGAGGCGATGCGCCTTCACCGCGTCGATCGCGGGATCGATGCATTCCTGCTGCAGCCGTTCGTCGAATTCGAGCGCGCGTTGCCCGTGCGCAGCGAGCCGGGGTGCGTAGAACCCTGCCGCGTGGGTGCCGCGTGTGGCCAACAGGGCGACGCGATGGATGCGAGTGCCGCCGCGCGGGGCGACGCGGGCGATCGCGGCGCTCGCCGCATCGGCGATATGCAGGATCGGCAGGCCGCCTTCGGCGACCAGCTCCGGGTACCAGTGATGCGCCGTGTTGCAGGCAATCACCGCCTCGATCGCGCCGCAGCGCGCCATCGCGTGCAGCGCCTCGAGCATCATCGGCACCGGCGACGCGCCTCGGCCTTCGATCGCCGCGAGCCGATCGGGGATCTGCGGCACCGACCAGACGATGACCGGAATGTGCTCGGCGTCGCGTGTGGCGGGCGTGGCGGCGATCAGCTTGGCGAGGAAATCGGCGCTCGCGAGCGGACCCATGCCGCCGAGCACGCCCAGTTTTGGAGCGAGGCCTGCCTGGCCAGGAGGGCCCAGGCTCACGTGCGCCTAAGCCCGTCGGGGGGCCGGAACCGCGCGCGCGTGCGCGTTCTGCGCTCGGAATGTCGTGTCGGCTTCATGGCAACGCGAGGATACCCAAACGCCGCCGCGCCGGCCGATGCGCGACGCGCCCCCTTCGCGGCGGGCCGCGACGCGTTCCGCCACCGCAGGTCGGCTTTCGCCGCAACGCTTCTCACGACGTCGGGTCCGCGTCTGAGGTGCACTGCGCAACGCGGGGCATCGGCGTCGGCCACGCTCGGTTATCATCCACGTCCCTCGCCGTCGCGTCTTCGGGCGCGCGATCCCTGCACCGCTTCTTGCGCTAGCGCCGGTACTACGATGTCATCGAATCCCCCCCTCAATGAACATCTGGTGCAGAACTGGGTCGTCAAGAAGCCGCTCGCGCGCTCGCGCGGTGGCATCGTGGCATCGCAGAACCGGGTCGCGGCAAGGATAGGCGCAAAAGTGCTCGCCGATGGCGGCAATGCGATCGATGCCGCGGTCGCCACCGGCTTCGCGCTCGCCGCATGCGAGCCATGGAACAGCGGGCTCGGCGGCATCGGCTTCATGCTGGTGTACATCGCCGCCGAAGACCGGGTACACGTGATCGATTTCGGGCCGCGCTCGCCCGGCGGCGTCGATCTGGCCGACTATCCGCTGACCGGGGGGACGACGACCGACCTGTTCACCTGGCCGGCGGTCAAGGACGATCGCAACGTCCACGGTCCGTGGTCGTTCGCCGTGCCGGGACATGTGGACGGCCTGGGACTCGCGCTCGAGCGCTTCGGCACCCGCGATTTCGCCGCGATGCTCGCCCCCGCGATCGAGCTGGCCGAGAAGGGCATTGCGATCGACTGGTATCTCACGCTCAAGGTCGCCACCGCCGCACGCGACCTGATGCGCTACGAATCGACGCGCCGGGTTTGGATGCCCGATGGCCTGCCGCCGGTCACCGCATCCGGCGCCGAACTCGCGCGGCTGAAGCTCGACGGGCTCGCCGAGACGATGCGCACGCTCGCGCGCAACGGGCGCCGCGATTTCTATGAAGGCGAGATCGCGCGGTCGATCGCCGCCGATACGCGTCGCCTCGGCGGCATCCTCACGACCGACGATCTCGCCGGCTTCAATGCCCGCTTCCTCGAACCGCTGGAGCTCGACTACCGCGGCGCACGCCTCGCGCTCGCGCCCGGGCTGACTGCGGGCCCGTCGATGGCACGCGTGTTGCACCAGCTCGTCGACCACAAGTTCGTCAAGGGTCCGCCGACCGCCGACAGTTTCGTCGCCTATGCGCAGGCGCTGCGTGAGGCGTACAGCGACCGGCTGGCAACGATGGGCGAGGCGACTGTCGACATGGTCGAGATGGCCGAGGCACGGTCGCCGTCGTGCACGACGCATCTGAACGTGATCGATCGCGACGGCAACATGGTCGCGCTGACGCAGACCCTGCTGTCGGTGTTCGGCAGCCGGGTGGTGTTGCCCGAGACCGGGGTGCTGATGAACAACGGCATCAACTGGTTCGATCCGCGCCCTGGCAAACCCAATTCGCTCGCGCCGAACAAGCGCGCGCTGACCAACATGTGCCCGGTGATCGCACGCAAGAACGGCAAGCCGTGGTTTGCCGTCGGTGCCTCGGGCGGG
This sequence comes from Burkholderiales bacterium, assembly GCA_014379045.1. Taxonomy (GTDB): domain Bacteria; phylum Pseudomonadota; class Gammaproteobacteria; order Burkholderiales; family CAIKXV01; genus CAIKXV01. The sequence continues at coordinate 1,123 of JACMMK010000282.1, read as the reverse complement.
CGCAAGATCATGCCGGCGGTGATGCAGCTCACCTCGCTGATGATCGACCACGGGCTCGATCTGGACAAGGCGTTTCACCAGCCGCGCATCGATGCGAGCGGCGGCGATCAGGTCGGCGTCGATCCGCGCCTGCCGGCCGGGGTGCGCAAGGCGCTCGCGGCGAAGTTTCCGGTGAAGCTGACCGAGCTGGTCGTGTATCCGACGAACTTCGCGTGCCCGAGTGCGGTGTTGAAGGATCCGGTCACCGGCAACTATTTCGGTGCGACCGATGTGCTGTCGCCGTGGTCGGGTGCGGTCAGCGAGGAAGAGATCTGAGCGGACCTGCCTCGCCACGAGCCCGGCAGTCGGGCTCGACATGCAAGGTCGGACAGGGTAGCGCGGGTTCGACGCAGGCTCGTCATGGTCTGGCCGCGAGGCCCAGTTTTTCCAGGAACAGGCGCTCAGTGCCGTACGTGCGCTTCGCGTACGCCGCGTAGTCCTCGCTCGACAGGTAGTAGTTGTCCTGATCGAGCCGGGCGATCGTCTTGATGTATTCCGGATCGTCGAGTGCCTTGCGAAACGCGTCCTGCAACAGGCGTGCGATCTTCGGGTCCATGCCGCGCGGGCCGGCGATGCCGTACGGCGAGTTGGCGACGATGTCGTAGCCGACTTCCTTCAGCGTCGGGACATTCGGCCAGCGACGGCTGCGCTCCGCGCCCCAGGTGACCAGCAGGCGCAGCTTGCCCGTCTCGACCAGTTCGGCCCATCCGGTCGCATCGGCCTGCACCATCACATGGCCGCCCAGCAACGCCGCGGTCCCGTCGGCCTGGCCCTTGTACGGCACATGCGTCAACGTCAGGCCCTCGCGCGCGGCGATGTCTTCCATCGTGATGTGCAGGCTCGTGCCATTGCCCGGCGTGGCATAGGTGAGCTTGCCGGGATTGGCACGCGCGAACGCGACCACGTCGCGAAACGTCTTGAACGGCGAGTCGGCACGCACGACGACGCCGAACGTGTAGCCGCTCACCATCGCCACCCAGGTGAAGTCGTTGACCGGATCGAACGCCACTTTCTGCATGTGCGGAATGCGGAACAGGCTGATCGGCATCTGCGACAGGGTGTAGCCGTCGGGGCGCGCGGCGGC
>JACMMK010000281.1 GCA_014379045.1 Burkholderiales bacterium | reverse complement strand
GCCGCCGCGCGCGACATCGAGGCGCTGTGCGATCTCATCGTGCGCGTATCGTGGCTCGGCCACGATCTGTCGGACCGGATTGCGGAGCTCGACATCAATCCGCTCGTGCTGTTCGAACGCGGCGCCGGCGCGAAGGTGGTCGACGCCCTGATCGTCATGAAAGGCGAGGATGGAAACTCCGGCTCTCGACATTGAACTGAGCGAGGACCTCGTCGCGATGCGCGCCGCCGTGCGCCGTTTCACCGAGCGCGAGCTCGCGCCGTGGGCGGAGGAGATCGACCGCACCGGCGAGATCCCGCCTGCCGTGATCGCGCTGATGCAGAAGCACGGCTACTGTGGGATGCGCGTGCCGGTCGAGTACGGCGGTGGCGGTCTGACGCTGTTCCAGTACTGCATTGCGCTCGAGGAATTCAGCCGACTGCATCGCGCGTTCACGATCGCAGCAAACTACAGCAGCGGGATGACGCCGATGGCGATCACCCGTCATGGAACGCTCGCGCAGAAAGACCGGTTCCTGCGCGGGTTTGCAGCAGGCCAGCTCAAATCCGGCTTCGCGCTGACCGAACCCGAGGCCGGCTCGGACGCGGCGAGTATGCGCACCCGCGCCGAGCCGCGCGGCGAGGGCTGGGTATTGAACGGCCGCAAGCATTACATCAGCGGGGGCCATGTCGCCGACGTGATCATGGTGATGGCGGTGACCGATCCGGAGAAACGCGCGCGCGGCGGGATCACCGCCTTCCTGGTCGAGCAGGGCATGCCGGGCTTCGCGGTGACGCGTGTCGACACCACGATCGCGACCGATGCGATCAAGCTCGCCGAACTCACGTTCGAGGATTGCGTGCTGCCCGCGAGTGCAGTCGTCGGCGAGGTCGGCAACGGCTTCAAGGTCGCGATGGGGTCCCTCAACGACGGCAGGATGTCGGTGTCGTGCTCCTGTGTCGGTGCCGCCGAGTCGCTGGTCGAGCGCTCGATCGAGCATGCGAAGACGCGCCGCACGTTCGGCAAGCTGCTCGCCGAGCGCCAGGCGATCCAGTGGATGCTGGCCGACTCCGCCGTCGATATCGCGGCTGCGCGCGCGCTCTGCTACGACGTGCTGCGACGGCTCGAGCGCGGCGAGAAAGTCGGCTCGGCGGGCAGCATGTGCAAGCTGTTCTGCTCCGAGATGGTCGGGCGCGTCGCCGACCGTGCGGTGCAGATTCACGGTGGCATGGGCGTGATCCGCGGTTTCCCTGTCGAGCGCTTCTACCGCGATGTGCGTCACTACCGGGTCGGCGAAGGCGCTTCGGAGATCCAGCGAATCGTCATCGCGCGCGATCTGCTGCGCGGCATCAGGATCGAGGATTGAGACACTGATGAACCAGTACGCGGTGATCGTAGGCATCGGCGAGAGCCGGGTGGGCAAGGTGGGGGATCGCTCCGCGCTGCAACTGCAGGCCGATGCCGCACAGGCCGCCCTGGCCGATGCGGGGTTGAAGATGTCGGACATCGACGGGCTGTTGACCACGCCGGTGCGGGTCGAGCACTGGAACATGCCTGCGGGTGTCGTCGCGCATCATCTGGGCGTCCAGCCCGCCTACCTGTCGACGGTCGACCTCGCCGGAGCGTCGGGTGCGGCGATGATCCACCAGGCGGCGATGGCGGTGGCGAGCGGGCAGTGCTCGACAGTGCTCTGCGTGGCCGGTCAGAACCTGCTCTCGCATGGCACGCGCTCGACCGCAGTGCGCAAGATGGCCGAAGGCGGCAGTGCGCATCCCCAGTTCGAGGTGCCGTACGGCCCGTTGGTGCCGTCGCTGTACGCGCTGGTCGCGCAACGCCACATGCACGAATACGGCACCACGCCCGAGCAGCTGGCCGAGGTGGCGGTGGCGATCCGCCATCACGCGAGCCTGAATCCGAACGCGCACAAGCGTGAACCGATCACCGTGCACGACGTGCTGTCGTCGAAGATGATCACCTCGCCGCTGCATATCCTCGACTGCGCGATCGTCTCCGACGGGGCGGCGGCGGCGATCGTCACGTGCGCCGAGAGGGCGCGCGATCTGCCTGGAAAACCCGTGCACCTGCTCGGCCAGGGCTATGGTTTGCGTCACAGTCATATCGGCGACACCGAACTCACCACCACCGGTGCGGTCGATTCCGGACTCGACGCGTTTCGCTCCGCGGGGTTGACACCCGCTGACATCGATGTGGCGCAGATCTACGACTGCTTCACGATCACCGTCATCGTTGAACTGGAAGACCTCGGCTTTTGCCACAAGGGCGAAGGCGGTTCGTTCGTCGAGGGCGGACGCATTGCACTCGGCGGCGAATTGCCGGTCACCACCCACGGGGGGCTGCTCTCGGCGGGCCATCCCGGCCTGGGCGGCGGATTCTTCCATGTGCTCGAGGGCGTGCGTCAACTGCGCGGCCATGCGGGTCCGCGCCAGGTGCCCGATGCCAAGGTCGCGCTCGTGCACGGCAACGGTGGCGTGATCAGCGTGCACTGCACGCTGATCCTGGGCGCGGAGGCGAAGGCATGAGCGAGGGGCCTGTCATGAACCACGTCGTCGAGCGCCCGCTGCCGGTACCCGATGCGGCGACCGAGCCGTATTGGGCAGCCGCACGCGCGCATCGGCTCGTGATGCCGCGATGCCTCGAGTGCGACCACTTCCATTTCTATCCGCGCACGCTTTGCCCGCAGTGCGGCTCGGCCCGGCTCGAGTGGAGCGCGTGCACGGGCAACGGCGAGGTCTATTCGTTCACCGTCGTCCACCGCGCACCGAGCCCGGCGTTCGCGCCGGATGTCCCCTATGTCGTGGCGACCGTCGCGCTGGACGAGGGGCCGCACCTGATGACGAATCTCGTCAATTGCGCGCCTGCGACGGTGGCGATCGGGTTGCCGGTACGCGTCGTGTTCCGGCGCGCATCGGACGAGATCACCTTGCCCATGTTCGAACCCCGATCGGAGGATGCATGACCTTGTCGATGAACGCCCCTCGCGGGCACCCACGGCTTCCACGCGCGATCGCACCCGCCCTCTTGGCAAGGCTCGGATTCGCGGCATTGGTGGCCGTCGGCGGCGCGTCGGCACAGACCTACCCGTCGAAGCCGGTGCGCCTGATCTCGCCCTATCCGCCGGGTGGTGCCAACGACATCCTCGCGCGCATCCTCGGCCAGAAACTCGGCGAGACGATGGGGCAGACGTTCCTCATCGAGAATCGCGCCGGCGCCGCGGGCAATCTGGGTGCCGAGCTCGTGGCCAAGGCCTCGCCCGACGGCTATACGTTGTTGATGGGGCAGGCGAGCAATCTCACGATCAACGTGAGCCTGATGACGCGCATGCCGTTCGACCCGGTCAGGGATTTCGCCCCGGTGACGCTGGTTGCGACCACACCGAACATGCTCGTCGTGCATCCGTCGCTGCCGGTACGCACTGTCCGTGACCTCGTCGTGCTGGCGAAATCGAAGCCTGGCGCGTTGAACTACGCGTCATCGGGCAGTGGCACGGCGGGACACCTTGCCGGCGAACTGTTCAAGCGCGTCGCCGGCGTCGACATGGTGCACATCCCGTACAAGGGCGCGGCTCCCGCGCTGACCGATGTGGTGGCCGGCCATGCGCATCTGTACTTCACCTCGCCGATTTCCGCGCAGCCTTTCGTCAAGGGCGGGCGCTTGCGCCGCGTGGCGGTGACCAGTCTGAAACGTTCTTCATCGATGCCCGACATCCCAACGGTCGCGGAAGCCGGCTTCGCGGATTTCGACGTCGTCTCGTGGTGGGGCATCCTGACCCCCGCCGGTGCGTCGAAAGAGCTGATCGCGCGCCTGCATGCCGAGATCATCAAGGCGCTGGCATTGCCGGAGATTCGCGCCAAGTTCGCCGAGCAGGGCGCCGACCCGGCGAGCAGCACACCGGAGCAGTTCGCCGCGTATATCCAGTCGGAGATCGCGAAGTGGGGGCGGCTGATCAAGGAGCTGGGGGTCAAGCCGGAGTAGGACGCAGCCCGTGCGACTGGCGTGCACCACGCTGTTCGCGATGGCCCTCGCGTGCGACGATTGGCTCCGGGCCACCCTTTTCAGCGTGCGCTTCATCCACCGATTGAAAGACCCGATGTTCAGCAATTCGAGCGGACGGCCGGTGTGGACGTCGTGCACGCGGCGTACAACGGCGCACCGGCGGCGGTGTCGGCGTTGCCGGGCGGGGAGGTCGCTGATGATCGTCAACCTCGTCTCGGCGTTGCCGCATAGGCAGAGTGGCCGAAGTCGACCACGATGCGAAGCTGGCGAAAAACGCGGGGGTGAAGGCCGAATGAAGCGCACATTTCGAGGAGCGGTTCGATGATCGAGCTCTACCATGCGATGCATTCCACCTGCAGCCAGAAGGTGCGCCTGTGCCTGGCCGAGAAGTCTCTGGCGTTCGACAGCCGGCTGGTGGCGATCGACCGCAAGGAGCATCTGACCGACTGGTACCTGAAGCTGAATCCGAACGGCGTGGTGCCGACGCTGGTTCACGACGGGGCGATCGTCCTCGATTCGAGCGTGATCTGTGAATACCTCGATGAACAGTTTCCCGAGGTTCGGCTCACACCGCGTCCAGCGCTGGAGCGTGCCAGGATGCGCACCTGGATGCGCTACTTCGAAGAGGTGCCGACCGCGGCGGTGCGCGTGCCGTCTTTCAACGGCGCGTTCCTGAGCCGCTTCGACGGGCTGGACGAAGAGCGTTTCCGCCGTGAACAGGCCGACATCCGGCCGCTGCGCAAGCATTTCTATCGCCGGATGGGACCGAAGGGTTTCAGCACGTCCGATCTCGAAGCGTCCGTCGAACAACTTTCCTCGGCTGTGCACCGGATGGATGCGGCACTCGTCCGCGGCCCCTGGTTGCTAGGCGAGACTTATTCGCTGGCTGACATCGTGGTCGCGCCGCTGGTCGACCGGATGGCCGATCTGGGGCTGGATGACCTTTGGAACGATGGCAAGCGGCCCGCGTTTGCCGCGTGGTTCGAGCGCCTGCGCGCGCGACCCGCGTTCGGTGAAGCGTTCCCGAAAGGTGCACGTCTGACCGAGTTCTTGCGCGTTACCTCGGCACGTGAATTGCTTGCTCCCGGTTCATCATGACAACGCCTGCTCTCTCTATCGTGCTTGTCGTCGTTGCGTCTGCGGTGATGCCGCTATGGGCATCGGCGCAACAGGCGTATCCGAGCAAGCCGGTTACGCTGGTCGTCACGGTCGCCGCCGGCGGCTCGATCGATGCGGTGGCCCGGCTGCTCGCGCAAGGGCTCGGCACGACGCTGGGCCAACCGGTGCTGGTGGTCAATCGCGCGGGGGCGGGCGGCAACATCGCGGCCGAGTCGGTGGCGAGCGCGCCGCCCGACGGTCACACGTTGCTGATCACCAGTTCCAGCACGTTGACCTTGAATCCGTTCGTGTACAAGTCGCTGCCGTTCGATCCCGAGAAGAGTTTCACGCCGATCGCGATGCCGGCACGTTTGAACATGATCCTGGTCGTACACCCGAAACTCGGCGCTTCGACGGTGCAGGAGTTCGTTTCGGTGCTCGAAGCGCAACCGGACAAACTCAATTACGGGTCTTCCGGGAGCGGGACGCTGCCGCACCTCGCCGGGGTCCTGTTCGCCAGCCAGACGCGCACGCGTTCGAACCATGTGCCATACAAGGGGGTGGCGCCCGCGAACATAGACCTGCTCGCCGGGCACATCGAGTTCATGTTCGACTCGGCGACCACGATCCAGCACATCCGCGCGGGCAAACTGAAAGCGCTCGCGGTCATCGGCCCCAAGCGATTGGCGCCGCTGCCCGGGGTCAGCACCTTCAGGGAACTCGGCATGCCGGAAATGGAGTCGGCCAGTGGCTGGTACGGCGTGCTCGCGCCCGCGGGTACGTCTACCGAGATCGTGCAGCGGCTCAATCGTGAGATCGGGCGCATCATGCGTCAACCCGAAAGCATCGAACGGGTTGCCGCGATGGGGCTGGAGAATGCCAGTGCAACGCCGGAGGAAGTCGCGTCGATCCTGAGCAGTGAGCTGCGGCGCTTCGCACCGATCGTGAAGCAGGCCGGCGTCACGCCGCAGTAGTCGACCGCGGCCGCGCACAGGAGTGTCGGTTGGTTACCGCTGAGGCATCGACCGGGCCACGCTGAGCTTCCACTCGAGCAGTAGCAGCCGAGGGTCTTTAGCGATCGAGTGGCTGCGGCGGCGGCGCCGCCCGGATGTGTCGCAATCCCGATGAGCCCGGTCGAGTTCTGCGCGCTGCGCGACAGCCAGCGGCGTGGGGTGTACAACCCAGGCGCGGAGCCACTGATCTTCATTTCGATGGTGGGCCCGGCCGGAGCAGGTTATGAATTGGCAGCCGACGACACAAGGTGAAGAGCGCCGAATGAACACCCCGGAAGCGGTATCGCATACGTCCGACGCACGCGCCAGCTTCTGCATCCGCGGTGGCGACTACGAACATGTGCTTGGCGTTCCGGAGGCCGGGTCCGGCATCACGCTCACCTACGAGCCGATGACGCCGAATGACATCTTCCGCGTCATGCTGGAAAGCCGGCCGTTCGAAGTGTGCGAGTTCTCGCTCGCGAACTACATCACGCTGCGCGCGCGCGGAGAAAGCTGGCTGACGGCGATCCCGGTGTTTCCGAACCGGGCTTTTCGACATGGAACGGTGTTTACCAGAAACGACAGCGACCTGGTGGCCTTGCAGCAACTCGAGGGCAAGCGTATCGGGGTGGACGACTACTCGATGACGGCGGCAGTCTGGGTGCGCGGTCTCCTGGAAGACGACTACGGGGTCGACTGGCGATCGATCACCTGGGTGACCGGTGCGAAGCAGCGATTCGTGGCCCCGGCCGGCGCCCGGATCGACTTCGTCGACGCGGCGCCCGAAGACCTGTTGCTGGCGGGACACGTCGACGCGATCATCGGCTTCGCGCTGAAGGATGCGCGCCGGCCCTGGCATCACCGCGCGCTCAGAACGGTCCTGCGCGACTCCGACGCGGTCGAACTCGCGTACTTCGAACGCACCGCGATCTATCCGATCAATCACTGTGTCGTGCTGCGCACCGACGTCCACGAGGCGCATCCAGCGCTCATCGACGTCGTCGCGCGCGCCTATGTGCGCGCAAAGAACGATGCGTATGCGCGGCGCCTCGGATCGACACTGGTGCCCTGGGGTAAATCGAGCTGGGCGAGGGCGTTCGATCGCTTTGACGGCGATCCGCTGCCCTACGGATTGACGGCGACGAACAGGCGCGTGGTGTCCAGGTTGGGGGAGTATCTGCTGCGGCAGGGGTTCATCGAGAACGTACCGCCGATCGACGATCTGTTCACCGTGCCGTCGGGTGTCGCGTTCGAATGCATCAAGCCGCGCGTCGACTGAGTGATCACGCTGCTCACGGTTGTTGCGAGCCGGCGCACGAGCGCGGAGTGCGCGAGATCGTCAAGCCGATGGTGCCGGAGATCGGATGACGCTATGGAAAGATGTACTGATGGCCGGGATCACTGATCGGTCGCCGCTTCCGTTCGATCAACCGGGCCCCGAACGCGCCTCTGAGCGTGGCGTTGCAGTGCTCCAGGCGATCAACACCAGTAACGCGACCTGCAGCGGCAGCCTGAGGACCAGCGCCCAGTACGGGACGTCGAACAGTTCGGGTCGCTGCAGCATGTAGAAATGGGCCGGCGTCACCGCGAGGGTCAGCGCGATAAGCCCGTACCCGGCAGCGCGACGTGTGGGGCGCCACAGCACGCCGGCTGCGCCTAACAGTTCGAGCACGCCCGTGACGAGCACGACCGCGCGTGGCCACGGCACGTATTCCGGCACGATGCGCATTTCCAGATCGGTCAGGACGAAGTGCGCGATGCCACCCACCAGGAACCAGACGCAGACAACGCCGATTCCGATTCGCCGTGCGCGCTCGCGGCCAGCGAGCTGTGTCTCGGGTTCGGACATTGCGTCCTACAGGGGAAGGGTTCCAAGCGGAACCGTCGGGATGTTTCCTCAATGTACCAATGTTTTCCAGGAGCATGACAATGAATGCATCGAAGTTTTTTGCCTCTACCGCTGCAGCGGTTGCTGTCGCGGGAGCAGTGGGCCTCGCCTACGCTCAGACTCAAACTGACACGGCGCCCCGGGCGCCGATGTCGACCACTGAACCGGCGATGAATCCTGACCGTTCAGGCACTGCGGGTGCCACCGGTACGACCGGTCGCACCGACGCGATGGGCAACCCGACGGGCGGGATGGCTACGGAGCGCGCCGCGCGGGCCGATCGCAACTAGTCACCGGAGCTGACGCTCAGGGAAGGATGGGCTCCGGTTTACGCCGGTCTCATCCTTGTCATGAAGACGCTTACATCGTCATGAACGAGCGTAAAGAGTTCACGCGGCAACGCTCGATTCGGACCTCGACGTGGTGGCCGATCTATCGCGGCATGCTGGTCGGATTGGCGGTGGCCGTCGTTGTAATACTCGCCGATGTATCTGCTCGCCGCTCCGACATTGCGCTCACGCAGATGGATGCGCGCGGGTCGAGTGCGTCGACAGAAGGTTCATCGCACGACCGTGTTGCGGAGTTCGGCGTGCATGACCCGGACCCGGACACTCGCCAACTCGCTGATTGGGCCGCAGCCTCGCGCGACCACGGTGATGCGGGCTTCGTGATCGTGGACAAGCCGGCTGCGACGCTCTACGTGTTCGACGCCGAGGCGCGCCTGTTGACCCACACCCCTGTCTTGCTCGGATCGGCGCGCGGGGACGATTCCGTCCCAGGCATCGGGCTGCGCGCGATCGAAGATGTACTCCCTGCGGAGCGAACGACACCGGCGGGACGTTTCGTCGCTGAGCGCGGGCGCAACACGCTTGGCGACGTGATCGTCTGGGTCGACTACGACGCGGCGGTGTCGATACACGCGGTACGCGCTTATGCCAACCCGAAAGAGCGACGGCTCGAGCGTCTGGCGACTCCGACCATCGACGACAACCGCATCTCCTACGGGTGCATCAATGTGCCTGTGACGTTCTTCGAGGCGCACGTACTTCCGTTGTTTGCGCAGCGACGTGCGGTCGTCTATGTCGTGCCCGAGGTAAAGTCTGCGCAGGAAGTGTTCGGCTTAAACGCTCGCGCCGACACTGCATTCAAGGACCACGATCATGTCCAGGGCGAAGAAGTCGGGCCTGTACGCCAATATCCACGCCAAGCAGCAGCGAATCGCGCAGGGCAGTAACGATAAGATGCGCGCGCCCGGCAGCGCCGGCGCACCTTCGGACGAAGCGTTCGCCTCGGCTGCCCGGACCGGCAACGGGGCCAGATCCGCGAAACGTGCCGTCTTGGCAACGAAGGCGTCGGCAAAGAAGTCGTCGCCTGCGTGAAGCGGCAGCACTCGGCGCCTGCACTCATGCCTCGGACTGAAGCTCCGGAGCCGCGGCCTGCAGTCTGGATCCGACCAATCGGATCAAGCCACGGTCCGATGAATCCAGTGCGCAAAGAACAATGCGCGCTCGTCGTCGTGCAGCCCTGCCACGACCTGCACGCCCATCGGCAGGCCGTTGGGCCCACGGAAAACCGGTATTGCCACGGACGGGACATGCAACATCGTCCACATCTGGTGGAACGCGGTCTTGCCGACATTCTCGAGTCCGCGCGGCGCTTCGCCTTCGGCACTCGGCGTGATCAGCACATCGACATCGCGCAGCGCGTCCTCAAGCATGTGGCGGCAGTCCCGCACGGTATCGAGTGCCGCGAGATAGTGGTCGCGTTTCCACCGTCCTGCCTGCAGCAGCTTGGGCCCGAGCGTCGTACTGAGGCGATCGAAGTGGTGGACCCGCTCGTACGCGAGCGAACATCGGGTCTCGTAGTCGTTGACGATCCCGCTCGCCTCGATGATCGCATCCATTGCCGACGGCAGCTTCAGTTCGGTCACGTGCGCCCCGGCACGTTCGAGTCGTGCGTGCAGGGCATCGAAGGCCTCGACGTAGTACGGCTCGGCCATAGACCACTGGGGCGTGCGGTACACACCGATGCGCGGCGCCGACGACGGTATCGTCGCGAACGGCGGCGCGTCGAAGCCGATCAACGCGGCACCGAACAGCGCGGCATCGGGCACGTCGCGGCCATAGACGCCGACCGTGTCGAGCGAGGGCGCGAGCAGCTTGACGCCGGCGCCGTTGATCGAGTTGTACGTCGGCTTGTAACCCACTACGCCGCAATACGCAGCCGGCCGGATCAGCGAGCCTCCGGTTTGCGTACCGAAGGCGAGTGGCACCATGCAGTCGAGCACCGCTGCGGCTGAGCCGCTCGACGAACCGCCCGGCGTACGCGCAAGGTCGATCGGATTGCGCGTCACCGCCGGATGACGGTTCGCCAGTTCGGTGCTGACCGTCTTGCCGAGCACGATCGCGCCCAGCTCGCGCGCCTCGACGACACAGGCTGCGTCGGCAACGGGGCGATGTCCGCGGTAGATCGGCGTGCCGTATTCGGTCGGCAGCGTCGCTGTGTCCATGATGTCCTTGACCCCGATCGGCAACCCGTCGACCGCTGAAAGCGGCTTGCCGTAGCCGTAGCGGTTGGACGATGCGTCGGCGGCCTTGCGGGCGTTTTCGAGCCCGAGGATCACGAAGGCATGGACATCCTTGTCGCGCGCCGCGATGGTTTCGATGCAGCGCTCGAGATAGGCGCGCGGGTTGTCTTCGCCCGAGATGAATTTCGCTCGTGCTACGGAGAAGTCGAGTGCATGTGGGCTGCGGTGCATGGGGCCTCTGCCTTCTGCTAGTCGGCGCTGATTTTCGCGGCTCTCACCACGCGTGCCCACTTCTCAATCTCGGATTTG
>JACMMK010000280.1 GCA_014379045.1 Burkholderiales bacterium | reverse complement strand
CCGACGCACATCGGCACAAGCAGTTCCTCGACCTGCAGAACGACGTGACCGTCGCCGATGTCGAACTCGCTGCGCGCGAGGGCTATCGATCGGTCGAACACCTGAAGCGCTACACGACGCTCGGCATGGGCACGGATCAGGGCAAGCTCTCGAACATCGCGGGTCTGGCGGTGCTCGCGCAGACGATCGGCGCACCGATCGCGCAGGTCGGTACGACCACGTTCCGCCCGCCGTACACGCCGGTCACGCTCGGCACGATCGCCGGCCCCGAAGTCGGCGCGCAGCTCGACCCGATCCGCCATACTGCGATGGATGCGTGGCACGTGCAGCACGGCGCGGTGTTCGTCAACACCGGGCTGTGGCGGCGCGCACAGTTCTATCGCCATGCCGGAGAGAGCGATCTCGACGCGGTCAATCGCGAAGTGCGCGCCGTGCGTTCGGGCGTCGGACTCGTCGACGTCAGCACGCTCGGAAAGATCGACCTGCAGGGCCGCGATTGCGCCGAGTTCCTGCACCGCGTGTACATCAACAATTTCCGCTCGCTTGCGCCCGGGCGCTGCCGCTACGGGGTGATGCTGCGCGAAGACGGCATGGTCTTCGACGACGGGACGACGACCCGCCTCGCCGAGCATCACTATCTGATGACGACCACCACCGCGAACGCGGTGCGGGTGATGGCACACCTCGAGTACCTGCTGCAGATCGAATGGCCCGAGCTCGAGGTTTACCTGACGTCGGTCACCGAGCAATGGGCCGCGATGGCACTCGCCGGGCCCAAAGCGCGTGCGGTGCTGAAGAAGGTCGCGGGCATCGATGTCAGCGATGCAGACCTGCCCTACATGACGTATGCCGAACGCCTGATCGCAGGGGTGCCGGCGCGCGTGTTCCGTATCAGCTTCTCGGGCGAACTGTCGTACGAGATCAACGTCCCCGCCGACTACGGTCAGCCGGTCTGGCAGGCGCTGATCGCGGCCGGGCGCGACGACGGGCTGGTCGCCTACGGCACCGAGGCGATGGGCGTGATGCGCATCGAGAAGGGTCACTTCGTCGTCGGACCCGAAGCCGATGGGCGCACGACGCCCGACGATCTCGGGCTCGCGCGAATGATCAAGAAGGAATGCGACTTCATCGGTCGGCACGCGCTCGCGCGACCGGGTCTTTCCGCGCGTGATCGCAGGCAACTGGTCGGGCTGGTGCCGGTGAACCCGAAGGACGCGATCGCGCGCGGCGCGATGCTGGTGGTTTCGCCGCGCCAGGCACCGCCGTGTCCGATGGCGGGGTTCGTCGCCTCGACCTGCTATAGCCCGACCGTCGGCAGCGCCATCGCACTCGCGCTGGTCGAGCGCGGGCGCGCGCGCCTCGGTGAGCGGTTGTGGGCGGTAGCACCGCTGGTCGAGTCGAGCGTCGAGGTCAAGATCGTCGAACCGGTGTTCATCGATCCGGCAGGGGAGCGTCTTCGTGCGTGAGGCGGCATACGTTGAGTCGTGCACAAGCGACAAGGTTCTCCCGGCACGGGTCGAAGGCCGCCGCGATGACTGAACGACTGGCGTCGAACGAGGTGGCGTCGGCGACCGCGACGATCGGTGCGTTCACCGCCTCGCTCGCACGTGCCGACCTCGAACGCCTGGTCGATGGCAAGGCCGGCGTCGTATTGACGCCGGTGCGCAGTCGCGCGGTGCTCAATCTGCGCGCGCCGCCCGGCTCGGCGACGGTGCCCGACACGGTCCACGAGAATCTCGGCCTGCGCCTGCCGGCCGCCGCATTCGGTACGGCGGCGAACGCAGACGGGCGTGTGCGCGCGTTGTGGATCGGGCCTGGAGACTGGCTGATCGTCTGCACCGAGGCCGCGCGCGCGCAGATCGAACCGGTCCTGCGCGCGCTGCTCGCAGGCGCCCCGGGCGCACTGACCGATGTCGGCCATGGCTACGCCGTCCTCAACCTGGCCGGGCCGAATGCAGTCGACGTGCTGGCACAGGGGTGCGGACTCGATCTGCATCCCGACGTGTTCGGCGCCGGGCAGTGCGCGATGACGGGTCTCGCCAAACTGCGGGTCGTGATCGAGCGCCGGGCGCGAAACGCGGGGTACGACGTGTACGTCGCGCGCAGTTTCGCCGCGAGCCTCTGGCACTTCGTCACCGAAGCGTCGATCGAGTTCGGCTACCGTGTGAATGCGCACACCCTGGGCGAGCGCTGAGTCAGGCCTCGCCGTGGCTCGCCGCGCGCGGCACCAGATTGTCGGCGGCGAAGTGCCGTACGGCGGGATCGTCGCTGCGCGCCGCCGCAGCTTGAAGCTCGACCAGCAACTTGCCGGCCGCCGTCTCGCGCCAGAACCACTGCAACACCCGTTGGGGCGATCGCACACCGGGTTGACCCGCATCGGCTTCGAAGTAGAACGACTTGATCTCCTCGCAAGCCAGACGCAGGGCGTTGGCGGACGGCAGATCGTCGCGGTAGGGACGCGGCGTGTCGCCGCCGACCCACGCGCCGATGAATCGGGTCAGATCCTCGACCGTTGCACCGGCGGCCCCGAGCGTGGTGCGTCCACGCCGCGCCACCGCGATGTCGTACCACGACCGGAGCTGGTCGATCTCTTCGAGCACCTGTCCCGGCAGCGACGCAGGTTCCACATTCCCGGCGAAACTGATCGGGCAGGCCATGCCCTCCATCTCGTCGGTGGAGATTACCGCCGGCGCGTCCTCGGGATAATCGTCGAGCACCGGCCCGCGCACGCGCTCGAACAGCCCCAGTGCCGCACGCACCACGCGCCCCTGGAACGCGGCATCGCCCGGCACGCCGAGCGGACGCCCGAGCATGAACGGCACCCACAGCGCGCGCGGCGGGCGAATCGCCGCGGTGTGCTCGCGCACCAGGCTGATCTGGACGGTGGGCACCCCTTCGTCTTCGATGTACAGAGCGAGTGCGCCGACGGCGCACGTGCAGTTGGGTCAGACCGGTGTCAGCAGGACCGCGTCGACGCCGTCCTGCTTCAGCATGCGCGCCACTTCGCGCCCCTTCGCTTCCATCCGCGTCACCGGCGAGCCCGCGCCCATGAAGGCGTAATGGAAATCGGCCACCGATCCGATCGTGCCGTCGGCGGCGAGTTCGTGCAGCCGGTCGATCGGAAACACGACGTTAAGGTCCTGGTGAAAGCCGGTGCGATCGAAGTTGACCGAGAGTTGGCTCATCACCAGATCGGCGGCATCGATGTCGCCCGGGATCACCCTATAGTCGTCGCGCGCGTCCCCAAGACCGAACGGACGGTCGCCCCGACGGTGCAGCCCGGCGCTGGTCACCAGCGCGACGCGGCGTGTCGATAACGGTCCGCCGCTGACCCACGGCGAAAGCCCGAAGTCCGGCAGCGCCGGAATCTTCTCGAGCATGTGAGCGCGTTCCCATTCGGGCAGGTCTGCCAGTCGAACCATCTGATGATCCTCCCAGTGGTAGCGGTTTAGCCGATCGCGGTCTACGTCATCGCGACCGGCGCGCGTGCACGATAGCCGATCTGCGGGCGCTGCGTCAGTGTGTCGGCAAGCGCACTTGACTACCCGACGCGGCGCCGGATCTCGTTGATCACCACGGCGTTGTCGAGGTCGGCCTCACCGTGGTCGACACAGGCCTGCATCAGCGCTGCATAGGTCTCGCCGAGGGGAAGCCGCTGGCCGAGGCGTCGCGCCTGTTCGAGCATCAACCCGAAATCCTTCAGCGACTGCGTGACCTTGCCGTGCGGACTGAAATCGGCCGCAATCATCTTCGCGCCCTTGATGTCCATGATCTGCGAATACGCCGCCGAGTCGCGCGCCACCGTGAGAAAAGCGGTCGGATCGAGCCCCATGCGCTGCGCGAACACGAGCCCTTCGGCGAGTGCCGCGCGATTGATGCCCAGTATCAGGTTGATCGCGAGCTTGGCGCGTGCGCCGTCGCCGGGCATCCCGACGCGGTGGCGCTTCGGCGCGATCGCATCGAGGACCGGCGCGACGCGCGCGACATCCGCATCGGCGCCGGCGACGAGTCCGAGCACGTCGCCACGGGCGAACTGCT
>JACMMK010000279.1 GCA_014379045.1 Burkholderiales bacterium | reverse complement strand
TGATCCGGCTCACCAGGTCGCCCGCGATGCCGGCGGGCGCGACCAGCCCGTTCCAGTTCGACGCCTCGTAGCCCGGCAGTGCTGCCTCGGCCACCGTCGGCACGTCGGGCAGCAGCGGCGAACGCCGACTGCTCGCGACCGCGAGCGGGCGCAGCCGCCCGGCCCGAATATGCTGCAGCACCGAGGGCATGTTTCCCATCAGCAGCGAAATCTGTCCGGCGAGTACGTCCTGCACAGCGAGCGAGCCGCCTTTGTAGGGGACGTGCACGATGTCGAGCTTGGCCATCGCATTGAACAGTTCGAAGGCGAGATGCGATGCGCCGCCGACGCCGCTCGAACCGTAGTGCATCTGCCCCGCGCGGCCGCGCACCAGCGCGATCAGCTCCTTCGTCGTCTTCACCGGCAGCGATGGATTCACGACGAGCACGTTCGCGGTCGCCGCCATGTTGCCGATCGCGGTGAAGTCACGGTCCCAGCGGTACGAGAGCTTCTCGTGCAGCGTCGCGTTGATCACATGCGCCGGGGTGATCGCGAGCAGTGTCGCGCCGTCTGCCGGCGCGCGCGCCACCGCTTCGGTGCCGATGATCTGGCCACCGCCCGCCCGGTTCTCGACCAGCACCGGCTGTCCCCAGGCCTCGCTCAGGCGCGCGGCGACGATCCGGGTGACCACGTCGGTGCCACCCCCGGGCGCGAGGGGGACGACGATGCGCACCTGCTTTGATGGAAATGCGGGGGTCGCCTGAGGGAATGCGGACAGTGGAGCTATGAACAGCGCCACGCCGAGCGTGACGCGGATGATCGAGGAGGCGCTGTGCATCGGGGGGAGCCTGTGCAATGAAGGACGATAGGGTGGCGAGCATTTATCTTGCCAGGCGCAGTTCGCGTCGAAGAATCAGCGCGGTCTACAGCCGAAGACAACCGGTTCGATTGTCGCGCATCGCAGCGCACGGCCACGGTGCGCGAACGCACGGCAAACTTTCGCATCGCCAACCCGCAGCGCACCCCGGAATCCAGATCGGCTTGATACGATCCGAAGTCGTCTTCTTGCCGTTCCTGAGCGCGCCCCGTCAATCCGCTCGCCGTTTCCGGAGTCAATGCATGCCGCATTCCGATCGCATCTATGTCGTCGGCGCCGGACCCGTCGGCGCCGTGATGACCCTCGCGCTCGCCCGGCGCGGCATACCGGTCACCCTGCTCGAAGCCGAGCCCGGACCGGTCGACGACCAGCGCGCTGCGACCGTCCACCCGCCGACGATCGAGATGCTGGAGGAACTGGGGATCGAGAAGGACGGCTGGGAGACCGGCCTGCAGTCGCCGCTGTTCCATTTCTGGGATCGTGTCACCGGCGAGCGCATCGCCGAGTTCGATCTGGGGGTACTCAAGGACGAGATCCGCTATCCGTTCTGCCTGCAGTGGGAGCAGTACAAACTCGCGCGCTCGGCGCTTGCGCACCTGCCGACCGACGGCAGTGCCGAGGTGCGCTTCTCGCATCGACTGATCGGTCTCGTGCAGACCGACGATGCAGTCACGCTCACCGCGGAGGTCGACGGCGAAACGGTCGAGCTCACCGGCAGCCATGTGATCGGCACAGACGGCGGGCGCAGCACGGTGCGCAAGCTGGCCGGCATCGACTTCGAAGGCTTCACCTGGGGCGAGCGCTTCCTGAAGATCGGCACGACGTTCGATTTCCTGTCGACCAGCGCCGGTTTCTGCACGCGCAATTACTTTTCCGACCCCGACGAGTGGCTCAACCTGTTCAAGGTCAAGGGACCCGGCGAGCCGGGGATCTGGCGCGGCATCTTCCCGGTGCCGGCGGACGAGCCCGACGAGGTTGCGACTTCCGACGAAGGGATTCAACGCCGGATGCAGAAATTCTTTCCGCGCGACGGACGCTACGACATCGCGTACCAGGGCCTGTACAAGGTGCACCAGCGCGTCGCCTCGACGTTCAACCGGGGACGCGTATTGCTCGCCGGCGACAGCGCGCACGTGAACAACCCGATCGGCGGCATGGGCATGAACGGCGGCATCCACGACGCGATCAATCTTGCCGACAAGCTCGCCGACATCCGCTTCCGCGGCGCCTCACCCGAGGTGTTGAATCGATACACGCGCCAGCGGCGCACGGCGCAAACCGACTTCGTGCAGGCGCAGACGATCCGCAACAAGCATTCGCTCGAAGAGAAAGACCCGGTCAAGCGCCGGCATAACCTCGACGAACTTCGCCGCACCTGCGACGACCTCGCCCTGCACAAGGCCTTCCTCTATCGGGGCGCGCTGTTCGACAGCCTGAAGACCGCGAACGCGATTCAGTAGTCCCTGGTGTCGTGGTCAGCGGGTGGCCCGACCGCGCATCGCACCCAGCTCTGACCCGCCGAGGTCAGCTCACCTTCTCGCCGGTCTGGGCCAGCCCGGCGCGATCGGCTACCAGGCCTTCGTGGCGCAGCTTCACCGCCACGTCCTGACCCGACCCGTCCTTCGACGCGCCGCCCCAACCGTGCGCCGTGGTGTCGATGATCACGCCGTGCGGGTCGCGGAACTTGACCTCGCAGAAGGTAGTAGCGGGCGATCCTGCGCTGAGCGACGGGCTAAAAGGACGTCGAACGCAGTTCTGCAAACCGTCGGTCGGTCACCGGACCGCCTTGCGGTGTATCGCGCCGAGCGCCACCACGCCCGCAAGCAACAGGCCCAACGAGGACGGCAACGGCACCGTGCTGACCTGGACGGGGGTGACGACCCAGCTCCCGAACGTGTTTGGTGAGCAAGTTCCGGGGCCGGAGTTCTCGCAGTAGTTCCACCAATGATCGGGCAATCCGAACGAATTGGGCAACGACAGATCATTGCGTATCGACAGGAACGAGACCGGCGAGTTGAGCAGGGTCGACAACTGGAAATCGGAAGTCGCGGAAGAGAACGTCGTGTCGAGAGGATCTCCGGAGAACAGCTCGCCGTTCACGGTTGCCTCGAGGAAGCTCGCACCGGCCCCGTCGATAGTCAGCGACCCTTGAATCAACGACGGACAGTTGAGCACGGACGAGCTGGTGCAGGTCAACGTGAGGATGTAGCTGCCGTCCGCGAGGTCGAGCCATGCGGCGTGCGCCGCAGGGACAAACGCCGTACATGCCAGAGCCAGCAGCGAGGCCAGGCGGTTCCTGAAAGTTCTCGTCTTCGCTTGCATGGTGACTCCCTTCGAAATGGGCATGCTTTCACTCTAGCGACGAGCCGCGGGCATGCAAGTGCTCTAGCGATAGCCTGCGGCCGTCGTCAGAGGCCCCTGTGCAAGCAGGCGCCTATGCCTGTTTCCTGCTGGACTTCTCCGCGCGTGGGCTACTTTTCGGCGGTTTCGGCCAACCCGGCGCGATCGGCCACCAGACCTTCGTGGCGCAGCTTCACCTTGACGTCCTGACCGGTGCCGTCCTTCGACGCGCCGCCCCAACCGTGCGCCGTGGTGTCGATAATCATGCCGTGCGGGTCGCGGAACTTGACCTCGTAGAAGATGTTGCTCATCGACGCCACTTCGCCCATCCAATACGTGCCACCAGCGGCCTCGATGCGCTTGCGCGTCTCTTCGACATCGTCGACCCAGAAGCCGAGGTGGTGCAATCCGACAAAATCGCGGCCCCGGTCTTCGCCGGCGGCCTCGTCGGTCTTGTAGTTGAGCAAGGCCATGTTGATCACACCGTCGGACAGGTACACCCCGCGCGCCAGCGTCGAATCGGTTTCGCCGACCTTCTTCATGCCGAACGCCTGCATGTAGAACTCGGCAGCCTTCCACGGATCGGGAACGCTGAGCGCGATGTGGCGGAGTTTGGGCATGACAGGTCTCCTGGGTGATGGTCGCAATGTGAGTCGAGCGGAGGCCGGCGCGACGAGACGCTTCGGCCGTCTAGGCAGTAGTATGGTCACCCGAAGCGGGGCGGCCGACAAGAGGGACCGTAACGTCAACCGGGCCCGGTGCCCGCCGGCGTCGCGCACGCGCGGATCGCCCGCACCAGACCGACGTATCCGGTGCACCGGCACAGATTCCCGCTCATTTCGCGCCGGATCTCGTCCTCCGACGCCTCGGGCTTGCGCTGGAGCAGGTCGACCGCGGAGATCAGCATCCCCGGCGTGCAGTATCCGCACTGCAGCGCATGTTCGGCGTGGAATGCAGCACGCAGCCGATCGACCAGGGGCCCGGACAAGCCTTCGACCGTTGTTACCGTCGCGTCGGCGCAGGCGGCGGCGAGCGTGATGCAAGCGCGTACCGGCGCGCCGTCGACCAGCACGGTACAGGCGCCACACACGCCGTGTTCGCACCCCGCGTGGGTGCCGGTCAACGCCAGCGTGTCGCGCAGCAGGTCGCACAGCGACGTGCGTGGCTCGACCTCGACGCGCGTGGGCGTGCCGTTGACCGTGAGGGTCACGACGAGCGTATCAACGATGGGCTCGGTCATCGGCGCATTCGTTCTGGGATTCGGTGTGCTATGGGGCCGATGATCGATCCGGTCGACACGCTCTAGTGCATTCCATATGCATCGATCACCGCCTCCGCCGCGACCTGCGCGTGCAGATGGCGCGCATAG
>JACMMK010000278.1 GCA_014379045.1 Burkholderiales bacterium | reverse complement strand
CGCCGGGGCGATCGCGGGGGCGCTCGGTCCCCTGCTCGGCGGGTGGCTGGTCGACACCGCGGGCTGGCGCACGATCTTCCTGCTCAACCTGCCAATCGCCGCAGCCGCAGGCGTGCTCGCGTGGCGCTACGTGTGCGAGAGTCATGATCGTCGCGGTGCACGTTCGATCGATTGGGCGGGCGCGGCGCTGATCACGATTGCGCTCGCGCTGCTCACCTGGGCGCTGACAGTGGCGGCTGCGGCCGGTAGCGTGTCTGCATTGCCCGCGCTGAGCGCACTCGCCGGCGTGGCGTTCGCCGGCCTGTTCGTATGGCTGCAGGCAAGACTGGGCGACCGTGCGCTGATGCCGCTGGCCCTGTTCGGAACGACGACCTTCGTCGGACTGACGCTGTTCACGCTCTTCCTGTACCTGACCCTCGGCGGACTGGTCGTCGCGTTGCCATTCCTGCTGATCCGCATCGAAGGCTGGTCGGCGGCGGCGGCCGGTGCCGCGCTGCTGCCGGTGCCGATCGTGATCGCGGCGGCGTCGCGTCTGATGGGCCGAATCACCGCGCGCCATGGCGGCGGCGTGCCACTTGCGATCGGTGCGGCGATGGTCGGCGTCGGCCTCGCGCTTTACGCGCGCCTCGAAGCGGGCACCGTCGACTACTGGATCGACATCCTGCCGGCGACCCTGATGGTGGCGCTCGGCATGGGCATCAGCGTCGCGCCGTTGACCACGTTGGTGATCGGTGCGGTCGACACCGACCATGTCGGCGTGGCGTCGGGTTTCAACAGTGCGGTCGCGCGGATCGCGGGGCTGCTCGCCACCGCGATGCTGGGTTCCGTGTTCACGTTGCAGGATTCAGCCGACATCTTTGTCGCCGGACTGCACGTCGCGGCGTTCGTCGGCGCCGCGTCCGCGGCAATCGCTGGAGCCTGCGCGCTCGTGCTGGTTCGCGCGCGGGCCGGGGCGTGAAGGCCAGGGGTATCGCCCACGACCGCTCAGCGTGCGGGCAAACCCGCTTCGACCTGGCTGCTGCTCGCAGTGAACGTCACCGCGTCGGGCGTCACGCTCACGGAATTGACGCGTGACGGCGCGGGCGATCCGGACAGATCGACCAGCGGATTGATCAACCGCTCGAGCACGAAAGCCGGAACCGTGCCTGTGGGGACGCCGACGAGTCTGAGGTCCGAGACTTCCATGACGAGATTCCCGGCGCTCGCCACCAGGCGACCCCGTACCCTGGCACGCACGATCGGGGGCAGCACGAAGCCGGCGACGTTGAACTGGACTTCCACGGTCATCTCGTAGGGTGGATGGAGCGTCACCGCCGCGTTCGTCAATCCTGCTTTGGCGTCCAGGAAGACCGCGATATCGCGCGGCAGTATTCGAACGTTGGCGTCCGCGCCGCGCGCGCTCAGCAGCCGTTTCTCCGTGCGGTTGACGACTACATCGGACATCGTGAGTTCCGCCCGGTCCAGGACCGGCGCGCGCGCGCGCTCGACCCGTTCGCCCGACACCCTTACCTGCCTGAGGCGCGCGATATCGCCGTCGACGCGCGTGCCCGCGACGTCGACGTCATAGCGCGCGGCCGGGCCTACCACGCGCGGCAGTTCCGCAAGGATCAGTTGCTCGATCCGCCCGTCGATCACCGAGGCACAGCCGGCGAGCCCCACCACGCCGCACAGCAGCGCGAACTGCAGCGACCGGACCGCTGGCCTCAACGGCTGTTCAACGGTGCCGAACGACGTCGCGCGGCCGCGGTGGACAGATGCGCCCGCGCCTTTTTCCAGACGAACCTCGCAATCAAGGCAAAGATCAGTTTTCTCATTGTGTTCCTTCAAGAGTCGCCCGCGCGATGGCACGCCCCGCACGGGTCGTACGGAGAGGTGCATCGGCATCCTGATGGATCCGCAATCAGAGTGCCCGCAGCGCGGACCGCTAAGGCGCCTTGCTGCCGAAGCCGCTTTCCGTCCCCGCGAGAAGTTTGCGGATGTTCGAGCGGTGCCGCCAGACCAGAAGCGCGCCCATCAGCGCGATCGCTACCAGGTAAACCCGCGGCATCTGCAGCCACCACGCTAACGGCAGCGCCGCGGCGGTCGCCGCCAACGCTGCCAGCGAGGAGAGTTTCAGACCCACGGCAAGGATCAGCCAAAGCACCAACAACACCAGCGCGAGCCACGCGTTCAGCGCGAGCAGCACACCGGCCGCCGTCGCCACGCCCTTGCCGCCAACGAAACCGAAGAACACTGGATACAGATGACCCACGAACACCGCGACCGCCACCAGCGCGATCGTCGTGTCGGTGAACCCATGCTGCGGCGCGAACCACTGCGCCAACGCAACCGCCGCCCACCCTTTGAGACCGTCTCCCGCCAGCGTCACCACCGCAGCGGCCTTGCGCCCCGAGCGCAGCACGTTCGTCGCACCCGGGTTCTTCGACCCGTAGGAGCGCGGATCAGGCAGGCCGAACCACCGACTGACCAGCACCGCGAACGACACCGATCCGATCAGGTAAGCAGCGAGGACAATCATCGCGTCGAGCATCATGGCAGTGTAGCGTGGCCATCGAATGCTCGCTAACATCCGCTCCGACCATGACCGACCCGACCGCGCCCGACGCCCCACCCGACACCATCTTCATCCGCGAACTGCGTCATCAGACGTTGATCGGGGTCTATCCGTGGGAGCGCGAGGTCACGCAGGCGGTGGAACTCGACCTCGATTTCGACCTGCCGGGCCGGCATGCGGCAGACAGTCGCCGCCTCGACGATACGATCGACTACAGCCAGGTCGTGGCCCGGGTGCGCGCGATCCTCGACCGCCACGACGAGCAGTTGCTCGAGACGCTGTCGGAACTGATCGCGGATACGTTGCTCGCCGAATTCCGCATGCCGCGTCTGCGCCTGAGTCTGGCCAAGCTCAACCTGATGCCCGGCGTGAAAAAACTCGGCATCACGATCGAGCGGCGCCGCCCGGCGAGCTGAGATCCGGCCGGGCGGTGCAAGACGATGCGACGGTCAGCTCGCCGAATTGAACCTCATTGGATCACGTCTATCCGCGCGGATGATGTTTTCTGTGTACGTCCTTCAATCGCTCGCGCGCGACGTGGGTGTAGATCTGCGTGGTCGAGATATCGGCATGGCCGAGCAGCAGCTGCACCACGCGCAGGTCGGCGCCGTGATTGACCAGATGCGTTGCGAAGGCGTGGCGCAATACATGCGGGGAAATCGGCTGCGCGACGCCAGCGGTGCGCGCATGCAATTTGATCCGATACCAGAATGCCTGTCGCGTCATCGCCTCGCCGCGGGCGGTGACGAACAGCGTCGAACTCTGGCGCGTGCCCAGGATCAGCGGCCGTGACTCGGCGAAGTAGCGCGCGAGCCACGCGAGCGCCTCTTCGCCGAGCGGCACCAACCTCTCCTTCGAGCCCTTGCCGATCACGCGCACCACGCCCATGTCGCGGCTGAGCTGACTGACGCCGAGCGACACCAGTTCGGTCACACGCAGGCCGGTCGCGTACAGCGTCTCCAGCATCGCCCGGTCGCGCAGCCCGATCGCATCGTCTACCCTGGGCGCCGCCAGCAGCGTTTCCACATCGCGCTCCGACAGGCTGTGCGGCAGCGCGCGTGTCTGTCGTGGCGCATCGATCTCGAGCGTCGGGTCGACCCCGATACGCCCGCGCGCGAGCATGAAACGGTAGAACCGCTTCATTGCCGAGAGCAGCCGCCCACTGCTCGATGCGCGTGCACCGATCTGCAGCCGATGCGCAAGGTAGTCGAGCAGGTCGGCCCGGCTCGCCGCCATCAGCGTGCCGGCGCGCGGCGCGCGCGCGAGCCAGTCGGCGAGCTGTGCGAGATCGCGACGATAACTTTCTATCGAGTTGCGCGCGAGGCCGTCTTCCAGCCACAGCGCATCGCAGAACTCGTCGAGTTCGGGACGCGACTCCACGCGACCGCGGGTGCCGGCGTCGATGAGGCGGGTCGGCTTCATGGACTGAATCGGTCGTGTGCGGCCCTACGTCGCGCGCAGCGCGCGCATCTTCGTGCTCCGCGCCGTGCTCAACGTGGGACTCACGCCGCGCTCACACCGGGCGCAGGGTCGACGCGGTTGCGCCGCAGATGCTGGCTCAACGCCGCAGCCGCGATGCACAGAACGCCGAGCGTGGCGGTGAACACGGTCGTGTACACGAGCAGCAGACCCGCGACGATCAGCAGCCCACGTTCGGCCTTGATCGTGCGCCGGAACAACCACCCCTGCGCGCCGGCGGCGAGCGCACAGATGCCGACCAGCGCCGCCAACGTCACCCAGACGACGTCCCACGCCGTGCCTCCTGGGGCGATCCGCAGCAGCAATCCGATCCCGGCCGGATCGAGTACGAACATGAACGGCACGACGAACGCCGGTAACACGTACTTCCACGACTGCAAGGTCGTGCGATACGGATCGCCACCGGTAATCGCGGCCGCGGCGAACGGCGACAGCGCAGTCGGCGGCGACACCTCGGACAGCACGGCGTAGTAGAAGATGAACATGTGCGCCGCGTAGTCGGGTACCCCGAGCTTGATCAGCGCAGGCGCCGCGACGACCGCGCAGATGATGTACGACGCGGTCACCGGCACTGCGAGCCCGACGATCCACACGATCAGCGCGGTGAAGATCGTGGTGAACAGCAGGCGCGTGTTCGCGAACACGGCCTCGCCCGGGCTCAGCCCGACCGCGCCGAACAGCGCGACGAAGCCGCGCGCGAACACTTCTGCATAGCCGATCACGATCGAACTGAACTTGAGGCCCAGCCCGGTCAGCGTGACCACCCCGACAATGATGCCCGCGGCCGCGCACGTGACGCCGACGTTCAGCATGCCGACGGTGCCCTCGCGCAACGCGCGCGCGAGGCCCGAATCGCGAACGTTGGCCCACGCGGCCTTCACGCTGTTTCCGCGCACCTGGAACAGTTCGTACGGCAGCAACGCGGAGTCGCGATGCAGGAAGCTCACCCCGAACGCCGTCACGGTCGCCCAGAACACCGAGGCGGTCGGCGAATAGCCCCACATCATGTAGACGATGATCGCGACCAGCGACAGGAAGTGGAACCAGAACGTCTTCGTCAACTGCCACAGCGACAGCGGATTGTCGACGACCGCGCTCACGTTGCCGTACTTGCGCGCATCGAATTCGACCATCAGGAACAGGCTGAGGTAGTAGAGCAGCGTCGGGATGATCGCCATCTGGATCACATCCAGATACGAGATGCGCAGGAACTCGGCGATGATGAACGCGGCGGCGCCCAGCACCGGCGGCGAGATGATCGCGCCGAGCCCCCCGGCGGCGAGCAGTCCACCCGCGGGGTTCTTCGGGTACCCCGCCTTCTTCAGCATCGGGTAGGCGACCGAGCCGATCGTCACCGTCGTCGCCACGCCCGACCCCGACGGCCCGCCGAGCAGGAACGAGGCGAGCACGACGGTGCGTCCGGCGTTGGTGGGCTTCGACCCCATCGCCGCGAACGAGAAATCGAGGAAGAACTTGCCGGCACCGGAGAACTGCAGGAACGCGCCGTAAATGCAGAACAGGATGATCAGCGAGGACGAGACATCGACCGCGGTGCCGTAGACGCCGTCGACGGTCATGTACATCGTCGCCGCCAGGCGCGCGACGTCGTAGCCGCGATGCGTCCACGGCTGCGGCAGCCACGGTCCGACGAACGCATAGATGAGAAAGCTGCTGATCACGAACACCATCACCCAGCCAGTGGTGCGGCGCGTCGCCTCGATCAGCAGCAGGATCAGCATCGTGCCCATGACGACGTCGAGCGTCGTCGGCTCGATCGCCCGGTAGGCGAAGTTCCAGCCTTCGATCAGCACGTAGACGAACGTCGACAGGCCGGCCAGCGCGAACAGCCAGTCCCACCACATCGACCGGTTGCGGTAGCGGCGCGCGACCGGGAACAGCAGGAAAGCGAGAAACAGGATCAGCGCCACGTGCGCGGTGCGGAAGAACTGTGCCGGGATCACCTGGATCGCGCCGTACAGATGGAACAGCGATACCGCGATCGCCACCGCGGTGATGAACGCGGCAAGGCGGCCCTTGAAGCGGTGGGTCGCGCCCTCTTCGGCTTCGATGAGTTCGATGACCTTCTGTTCGGTGTCCGCGTTCAACACGAGCGGCGCGCCCGCGCGCTCAGGCAACGATCCTCCGGGCAGTGCGGCTACCGACATCCGGATGCCCCAGACGCTTCGAGCAAGGTCGCGTAGTGCACAACCCGCACGCGTGGGCTGCCGGCTGAACCAGGCTCCAACCGCGGCATCCGAACCCGTGGCGTCGCCTGTCGCCTCACCGCTTCGAACTCACTGATGCCGACCCGAACAGCCAGCAATCAATGCGCCGAACGCACAGTTGCTGCACTCACCGCACCTTCACGCCCTGCTCCGCCCAGAACTTGATTGCGCCGGGATGGAAGGGGATCACTGCCGAACTGTTGAGCTGCCACTTCAGATCGATATTCCTCGCTTCAGGGTGCACCGCGACAAGATCGGCGCGCTGCTGATAGGTCGCGCGAACGATGTTGTAGGCAACGTCCACCGGCATGTCCTCGCGCACCAACAGGATGTTCCATACCGCGACCGACGGGACGGCCAAGTCCTGACCGGGATACGACTTCGCCGGAATCGTGATCGGCACGTAGATCGGACCGGTCTTCTTCACCATGTTGTCGAGCGAGTCTTTCTGGTAGTCGATCAGCTTGATCTTGATTCCCGGGGTGGCGGCCAGATCGGTGATCGCCGGCGTCGGGATGCCCCCCACGAACCAGTAGGCGTCGAGCTGGCGGTCCCGCATGGCGCGCGTCGACTCCGCCGGCGACAAGCGCTCGCGCTTCACGTCCTTCTCGGGGTCGAGCCCGGCCGCCTGCATGCCGCGCATCGCCATGATCTCGGTCGCACTGTTGGCCGCGCCGGTCGACACCCGCTTGCCGCGCAGGTCCTTGATCGAATTCACGCCCGAACCCTCGATCGTGACCAGGTGCATCGTGTTCGGATAGATCACCATCAACGCCCGCGCCCCGACCTTGTTGCCACTGAACTTGTCGAGACCGTTGACCGCGTCCCACGCGGCATCGGTCTGCGCAAAACCGATGTCCGCCTGATTCTTCCCGAGCCGGAACATGTTCTCCGCCGAGCCTGCAGTCGCTTCGACGTTCGCATTGATGCCGGCATGTTTCTGGAGGATCTGCGCGAGCCCCCCACCGAGCGGGAAGAACACCCCGCCGGTGGTGCCGGTGACGATCGAAAAAGGCTTCTGTGCGAACACCGGCGCCGAAATGGCGACCAGCATCGCTGTTGCAAACGCAATCAGTCGTTTCATCGAAATCTTCCTCAGTGGAAGCGCGACTGCGGACGTGCAGAGCGCGGCTTCATGATGGCCGGGCTCTGCGTCCCGATCCGGGGTGACTCCGCGAATCTAATCGACTTCGGGCGCGCCCGCCGCCAATTACTTCCTGAAGAGGTAACCAATATCCTTGAATGCCTTGAATTCGAGCGCGTTGCCCGAGGGGTCGAGGAAAAACATCGAATGCTGTTCGCCGATCTCGCCGACGAAGCGGATCTGGGGCTCGATGATGAAACGGACGCGAGCCGCGCGCAGTCTCTGCTCGAGCGCCTGCCAGTCGTCCAGCGGCAGGATCGCGCCGAAATGGCGGATCGGCACGGCGTCGCCGTCGACCGGAGAGGTGTCGCTGACCGAACACAGATGCGGCGCCTGATAGGCGACGATCTGATGGCCGTAAAAGTCGAAATCGCACCAGTCTGCGGCGGACCGGCCCTCGGAACAGCCGATCAGTCCGCCGTAGAAGGCACGCGCCTCGGCGAGATCGCGCACCGGGAACGCGAGATGGAACAAGGGGGTTGCACTCATGGTTGACTCCCGTCGATGATCGCGGATGAATACCACAGGAGAAGCCCGTGCCAAAAATACAATCCGTGTCGGTTGCCAATGTCCGCGTCCCGCTCGATAACGCGACCGCGTTCTCGACCCGCCTCGTCACCGGCCGCGACTACGGCCTGGTGAAGGTGCGCGCCGACGACGGCATCGAGGGGATCGGCTTCTGCTACACCGGCAGCCAGGGTGGCGCGCTGACCGTCGACGCGGTCCGGCTGCTGCTCGCGCCGCTGCTGATCGGACGCGAGTCGACATCGACCGAGGCGCTGTGGAGCGCGATGTACGCCGAGTCGTTGCTGCAGGGCCGGTCGGGGTCGGTGATGCGCGCGCTGTCGATCCTCGACACCGCCCTGTGGGATCTCAACGCGCGTGCGGCGAAACTGCCGCTGTGGCGCTATCTGGGCGCGGCGTTCGAGGACAGCGTGCCGGCCTACGCGAGCGGTGGCTACTATCTCGACGGCAAGGGCCCCAAGCAACTGGGAAAGGAAGTGGCGGACTACGTGAAGCTCGGATTCCAGGCGGTCAAGATCAAGGTCGGCAAGGAAACGCCGAAGGGCGAGGCGGCCCGCGTGCGCGCCGCGCGCGAAGCGATCGGCCCCGACGTACTGCTGATGCTCGATGCTAACAACGCATGGAGCGACGTGCCGACTGCACTCGAGTATTGCAAGCGCTTCGAAGCCTACGACCCATACTGGATCGAGGAGCCGTTCGGTCCCGATGAACTCGACAATCACGCGAAACTCGCGCAACGCACGCCGATCACTGTGGCCACCGGCGAGATCGGCTATGGGCGTTGGTACTTCAAGGAACTGCTCGACAAGCAGGCCGCCGAGATCCTGCAGACCGATGCCTGCGTCTGCGGCGGCATCACCGAATGGCGGCGTATCGCCGCGACCGCGGCGAGTTACGGCGTGACGATGTGCCCGCACTGGTTTCACGACCTGCATGTGCACCTGGTCGCCGCGACCCCGAACGCACGCTTCGTCGAATTCTTCACCGACGATCAGGTGCTCAATTTCCGCAACCTGATCGACACCCAGCTCGAATTCAGGAAGGGCCGGCTGATGCTACCTCAGACGCCGGGGCTGGGCTTCGGCTTCGACGAGAAGCGCGTCAGAAAGTTTGCGTCCGAGCCATCGACGGCGAAGTCGCCGTGGATCGAGATCCGTTAGCTCCCCGGCGGGATACGAGGTATCGGCCATGATCAAGTCGCTGCCGCTCGAGGGTGTGCGCGTGGTCGAATTCGTCCACATGGTGATGGGGCCGACCTGCGGCCTTGTGCTCGCAGACCTCGGCGCCGAAGTGATCAAGGTGGAGCCGCTCGAAGGCGATCACACGCGCCATCTCACCGCGTCGGGGTCGGGGTTCTTCCCGGCCTACAACCGCAATAAGAAGAGCCTGGCGGTCGACCTTAAATCGGCGGCCGGTAAAGCCGTCGTGCGCCGACTGATCGAGAAATCGGACGTCGTCACGGAGAACTTCCGACCCGGCGCGATGGACGCGCTCGGTTTCGGATACGAATTGCTCTCGCGCGACCATCCGGAACTCGTCTACTGCTCGCACAAGGGCTTCCTGCGCGGACCGTACGCGCACCGCACCGCGCTCGACGAGATGGCGCAGATGATGGGTGGGCTCGCCTACATGACCGGTCCGAAGGGCCAACCGCTGCGCGCTGGCGCCTCGGTCAACGACGTGATGGGCGGCATGTTCGGCGCGATCGCAGTGATGGGCGCTCTGTTCCAGCGCGTGGCGACCGGCCGCGGCCAGTATGTCGAGAGTGCGCTGTACGAGAACAACGTGTTCCTGATGGCGCAGCACATGATGGAAACCATGATGACCGGCAGGGCGGCGGTGCCGATGCCCGACCGGGTGCGCGCGTGGGCGGTGTACGACACCTTCACGACACTCGACGGTGAGCAGGTGTTCGTCGGCGTCGTCACCGACACCCAATGGAAGGTGTTCTGCGAGGCGTTCGGGCTGCAGGACCTGCTGCACGACCCGCAACTGCTCACCAATCCGCAACGGGTCGAGCAGCGCGCACGGACGATTCCGATCATCACCGAGTTGTTCGCCCGTTCGACCAAGGTCGAACTGATGGCGAAGTGCGAGGCGCTCGGGCTACCCTTCGCACCGATCGTCCGGCCTGAAGAGCTGTTCGACGACCCTCATCTGAACGCCGAAGGCGGGCTGGCGACGATCACCCTGCCCGACGGTACGTCGGCGAAGGTGCCGGTGCTGCCGATCGAGATGGACGGTCGCCGGCTCGGCGTGCGCCTCGATCTGCCGAAGGTCGGCGAACACACGCGCGAGGTGTTGAACGCGCTCGGCTACGCCGAGGAGGAAATCGACGGGCTCGTGGCGGCCCAGGTCATCCGCGCGGGGTAATCCAGTGATCGGCCGACCGCGCGCGCAGTTGCTCGTCAAAAGTCAGCAGGAAGGCGCATCGAGGCGCTATGGATGCCATGCACGCGTGGCGCCGTGACCGAGACCTGCCGGGACAAGGGCGAGAGCGTGACCATAGGCCGGACGTTGCCCCACGTCCGGCAGCTTATGCCCCCGCAGCGGCTTTTCAATGCACTGCTACCGCGTCAACCGCGCCATCTCCCCCAGCACCGCACACACCGAACCGGTGTCCTGCTCGGCACGCCCCTGCGCCATAGCCGCGTCGTACATGATTGCAGAGGTGTTGAGCAGCGGCGTCGGACACGCGACCGCCTTGGCCATCTCGCCGATGATCTGCATGTCCTTCTGCCACACCGCGACCTTCATCGTCGCCGGATAGTCGTCCTTCACCATCATCGGCCCGCGCACCTCGAACATACGTGAACCGCCGGCGCCGTTGCCGGCAACCTTCAGGATCAGCGCCGGATCGAGGCCCATCTTCATCCCGAACACGAACGCCTCGGCCGCGGCGACGTTGTGGATCGCCACCAGCATGTTCGCCACCGCCTTCATCTTCATGCCGCTGCCGAACGGCCCCACATGGTCCTGCTGGCGCGAGAAGCCGGCGAACACCGGACGCACCTTCTCTGCGGCGGCCGCGTCGCCGCTCATGTAGACCGACAGATCACCGGTCACGGCTTGGCCGCCGGTGCCCGACAGCGGGCAGTCGAGCATCACGATGCCGGCCGCGGCGAGCGCGTCGTGGCTGCGCTGCTTGTCGGCGATCGGCAGCGTCGACAGTTCGGCGACGATCAGGTCACGCCGGCCCGCTGCGATGATGCCGTTGGCACCGCTGACCACCGCGTGCAATGCGCCGACGCTGGGCAGCGACAGCAGAACGATATCGGCGCTGCGCGCCGCCTCGCCCGGCGAGGCGACCTCCTGCACTCCATTGGCCTTCGCTGCCGCCCGCGCAGCTTCAGAGACATCGTACCCGAACACACTGAAGCCGTGGCTGACCAGGTTCGCCGAAATCGCCGAGCCCATGATACCCAAGCCGACCATCGCTACTGTCTGTGCCATTTCGTCTTGCCTCCGGCCGCGCGATGCGGCGAAAGTCGCGAGTTTAGGGCCGGGACGGCAGAGTTGGAGATTACGCGCGACAACGGCCCTCCTGCCTGCTGTCATGACGCGGGCAGTGCGAGCCTTGTATCCTGCGCGACGGCGCGTATTCCTCGCCGCGCTGCGTCGAATCATGGCGCGTTGTTGCGCGTGGAACGATCACGCTCCACCGTGAATGCGCGCGAAACCGGCGATGTGGTTGGTCGGTCGTCCGCGCCTCAAGATACTCTGCGCATGCATCGCGCGCGCCGCGCCTCGCTATACTCGTCCGACGTCGTCCTCGCCCGCTGACCGGTGCGACGGCGCGGCATTCCAACAAACCATGACGCTCCCGCTGCTCGCCGCATTGCCGTTTATCGGCGCCCTTATCGTCAGCCTGCTGCCTCATCACGCACGTCGCGCCGCCGCCTGGACGAGCGCGGCAGTCGCGCTGTCGGCCTGTGCAATCCTGATCGTGCTCGCGCCGCAGGTATTTGCCGGCGAGGTACCGCGCTGGTCGATCCAATGGGTGCCGGCGCTCGGACTCGACTTCGGCTTTCGTCTCGACGGCCTGGCGTGGCTGTTTGCATTGCTGATCTGCGGCATCGGCGCGTTGATCGTCCTGTACGCGGCGTACTACCTGGACGCGAACGACCCCGGCCGGCGTTTCTTCTTGTTTCTGCTGCTGTTCATGGGCGCGATGCTCGGCATCGTGCTGGCGGACAACCTGCTGCTGCTGGTCGTGTTCTGGGAAGCGACCAGCTTGTCGTCGTTTCTGCTGATCGGCTACTGGAATCACCGGCAGGACGCACGGCAGAGTGCGCACATGGCGCTTGCCATCACCGGCGGCGGCGGGCTGGCATTGCTGGGCGGCGTGCTCCTGATCGGCAACATCGTCGGCAGCTTCCAGGTCGATGCCGTGCTCGCGGCCGGCGACACGATCCGCGCCAGCCCGCTTTACGTGCCCACGCTGGTGCTGGTGCTGCTGGGTGCGTTCACCAAGAGCGCGCAGTTTCCGTTCCACTTCTGGCTGCCGCAGGCGATGGCAGCACCGACGCCGGTATCGGCCTATCTCCACTCGGCTACGATGGTCAAGGCCGGCGTGTTCCTGCTGGCGCGGCTGTACCCGGCGCTCGGCCATTCCGAGCCCTGGTTCTGGTTGGTGACGCTGACCGGCTTGGCGACGTTGCTGATCGGCGCCTATCTCGCCATTTTTCAGCACGATCTGAAAGGCTTGCTGGCGTACTCCACGATCAGCCACCTGGGATTGATCGTTCTGCTGTTCGGACTCGATCAGCCGTTGGCGATAGTCGCCGGCGTGTTCCATATACTCAACCACGCGACGTTCAAGGCGTCGCTGTTCATGGCGGCCGGCATCATCGATCACGAGACCGGATCGCGCGACATGCGGGTGCTGCACAGCCTGCGCAGATCGATGCCGCGCACCGCCGCGCTGGCGATCATCGCCAGTGCCGCAATGGCCGGGGTGCCGCTGTTGAACGGCTTCATTTCGAAAGAGATGTTCTTCGCCGAAGCGGCGGCGCTCGAACGCCCCGGCATCATGACCTGGCTGCTGCCGCTCGGTGCGGTGGCGGCCGGCATCTTCGCCGTCGCCTATTCCGCTCGCTTCATTCACGACGTGTTCTTCAACGACGCGCAGAACACGCGGATCCCGAAGGCGCCGCACGAGCCGACGCGCTTCATGCGCGCGCCGGTGGAAGTCCTGGTGGTCATCTGCCTCGCGGTCGGCGTTGCGCCCGCCTGGACGATCGGGCCGGTGCTTGCGGTCGCCGCCCGCGCCACGCTCGGGGCGCCGCTGCCGGATTACAGCCTGGCGTTGTGGCACGGGTTCAATTTCCCGTTCTTCATGTCGGTGGTGGCGCTGGCCGGCGGCGCGCTGCTGTACTTCGGGCTGCATCGATTCACCGACATGCATCGCCTGATCCACGGCCGGCGCGGCGGACGCGAAATGTTTGCGTTCGTCGCGGCGCGCGGTCTGGCCGGGGTGCGCGCGGTGACGGCGGCGTTGCAGAGTGGCAGCCTGCAGCAGTATCTGATGTTGCTGGTGGCGCTCGCGGTCGCGGCCGGGGCCTGGCCGTTCGTGCGCGCCGGTGGTTTCGACTGGCCAACGTCGGCGATGACGCCCGTTGAACTACCGGTCGCCGCAATCGGGCTGATTGGCATCGCCGCCGCGCTCGGCACCGCCATCTTCCACCGGCACCGCCTGCTGGCGGTGACCGTGCTCGGTGCGGTCGGGCTGGTGGTGTCGCTGCTGTTCGTCTACCTGTCGGCACCCGATCTGGCGCTGACCCAACTGTTGGCCGAAATGGCCACCGTGATCCTGATGATGCTGGCGCTCAACTGGCTGCCACAGGAAAGCCCGCCCGGGCGCAGCGACGCGAAGCGCGCATGGCATCTGGCGCTTGCGGCCGCGGCCGGCGTCGGCATAGCGTTGTTCGTGTTCCTGACCCTGATACAGCCGACCGAGTCGATCTCTTCCTACTTCCTTGCAACCGCCGTGCCGCTAGGCGGCGGATCCAACGTGGTCAACGTCATTCTGGTCGATTACCGCGGCTTCGATACGCTGGGCGAGATCACCGTACTCGGGGTGGCCGCCGTGACCATCGCCGCGTTGCTCGGCAACACGCGGTTGCCGCGGTCCGTTGAGATTCAACGGCCGCCGGCGACCGAGCGCAACGCCCATCCACTGATGCTGCAGATCGTCGCGAGGCTGCTGCTGCCGCTGGTGTTGCTGGTCACCGTGCATCTGTTGCTGCGCGGGCACAACCTGCCCGGTGGAGGATTCATTGCCGGCCTGGTGATAGCGCTCGCGCTGATTCTGCTTTCCGTCGCGCAGGGTGTCGAATGGGTGGACGCGCGAATGAAAGGCCGCTATCTGATCTGGACCGCGACCGGGATGCTGCTGGCGGCGGCGACCGGGATCGGCAGCTGGGCCGTCGCGCATCCATTCCTGACCAGCACATACACCTATCTGATGGTGCCGTGGATCGGCGCGGTGCCGCTGGCGAGCGCAGCGCTGTTCGACCTCGGCGTGTTCCTGACCACGGTGGGCGCGGTGATGGTGATGCTGACTTCGCTCGGCCGGCTTTCCCAGACGCGCAAAGGGGCGGTCTGATGGAAGCGCTGCTCGCGATCTTTGTCGGCGTGCTGGCCGGCACCGGCGTCTATCTGCTGCTGCGTGCGCACACCTTCGACGTGGTGCTGGGCCTGACCCTGTTGTCGTACGCTGCCAACGTGACGATATTTTCGATGGGACGCATCGCGGTGGCGAAGCCGCCGATCATTCAGCCCGGGCTGGCGCCGACCCTGGCCAATTACGCCGATCCGCTGCCGCACGCGCTGGTGCTGACCGCGATCGTCATCAGCTTTGCGATGACCGCGCTGCTGCTGGTGATCGCGCTGGCCGCGCGCGCGGCCACCGGCTCCGATCATGTCGATGACGAACCCTCACGCGGCCGCGCACAGGATGCCGGGTGAACTGGCCGCACCTGATCGTCGTGCCGGTGTTGCTGCCGCTTGCCGCCGGCTGCCTGGCGCTGCTGCTCGAGCCACGCTGGCCACGTGCGGCGGCGCGATTGTCGGTGGCGGCAACCCTTGCGCTGCTCGCGCTGGCAATCCATCTCGTGACAATTGCAGCGAATGGCGCCGTCATACCGTATCTGCTTGGCAACTGGCGCGCGCCGTTCGGCATTGCGCTCGCGCTCGACCGCCTGTCGGCGTTGATGCTGGTGTTGACGGCAGTGGTCGCGGTCGCCGCCGCGCTGTATGCACGCGGCGGTGGACCGAAAGGCACGCACGATGCGCGCGGGCGGCACTTTCATGCGCTGTTCCAGTTCCAGTTGATGGGACTCAACGGCGCGTTCCTGACCGCCGATCTGTTCAACCTGTTCGTGTTCTTCGAGGTGCTGCTCATCGCTTCGTACGGCCTGTTGCTCCACGGCGGCGGCGCCGCGAGGCTGCGCGCGTCGATCCACTATGTGGTGTTCAACCTGACCGCTTCGACGCTGTTCCTGATTGCGGTGGCGTTGCTGTACGGATTGACCGGCACGCTGAACATGGCCGATCTCGCCCAGCGCGTGCCGATAGTTGCCGCGCAACATCCTGCGCAGGTACAGGCGGCGGCGCTGATCCTGATCGTCGTGTTCGGCGTCAAGGCTGCGCTGCTGCCGCTGTACTTCTGGCTACCCGATACCTACAGCGCGGCCACGGCGCCGGCTGCGGCGCTGTTCGCGATCATGACCAAGGTCGGCGTCTACTGCATTGCGCGCGTCACCACATTGATCTTCGGAGCCGATGCGGGCGGCGCCTCGGACGTGGCGATTCCATGGCTGCCGGTGCTCGCGATGGCGACCCTGGTGCTGGCCACGTTCGGGGCGCTGGCGGCGGGACGTCTGGGGCTGCTGGTCGCGTACCTGGTGGTGTCGTCGGCCGGAACGCTGCTGCTCGCGGTCGGACTCGGCACCGCGCCGACGGTGGGCGCTGCACTGTTCTACCTGATCAACAGCACGTTCGTGGCAGCGGCGCTGTTTCTGCTGGTCGATTCGATCGCGAGCTCACGGGGCGAAGCGCGCGACACGATAGCGCCGGCGCCGCTCGCGCATCGCGCAGGCTACGGCGCGCTGTTCTTTCTGCTGGCGGCGGAGGCAGCGGGCGTACCGCCGTTCGGCGGATTTCTGGGCAAGTCGCTGATGCTGGCGGCCAGCGTCGATGAACCCATGGCGGCCGCGATCTGGACCGTCGTGCTCGCCACCGGTTTGGGCATCCTCGTCGCGCTTGCGCGCGCCGGCTCGGTCGTCTTCTGGCAGGCGACCGACGCCAACCGGATGCAGGCGGCCGCGGCGCGGCCCTCATTCACCGAACGCGCCGCGCTGGCGTGGCTCACGATCGCGATCGTTGCGACGGTGCTCAATGCTGGCCCGGTCAGCGGCTACACCGAGGCGGCCGCGGCGCAGTTGCTGCAGCGAGGTGCGTACATCGAGGCCGTGCTCGGCGCCGAGCCGGTAGCGCCGCTGTGGAACCCGCGTGCGGGAGATATCAAGCCGTGATGCGACGTCTGTTTCCCGCGCCGCTATTGAGCGCGGCGTTGTTCATCGCGTGGCTGCTGCTCAATGGCGCCGCGCCGGCGCAGCTCGCGCTCGGCGCCGTGCTCGCGACCGCGATCCCGTGGTTGACCGAACCTGTCCGCGTCGACCGTCCCCGCTTTTCCGCATGGCCCACGCTGGTGCGGCTGGGCTTTGTGGTGCTGTTCGATATCGTCGTGTCCAACGTGCGGGTCGCGCGCCTGATCCTGGGCCCGGAGGCGCGTATCGATCCGCGCTTCGTGTGGGTGCCGCTGACGATTCGCGATCCGCACGGAATCGTGGCGCTCGCCGGCATCATCACGCTGACGCCCGGCACATTGTCATCCGACCTGAGCGACGACCGGCGCCACTTGCTGGTACATTGTTTGAATGCGGGCGATGAAGCACTGCTGATCGCCACCATCAAGCAGCGCTACGAAGCACCGTTGATTCGCATTTTCGAGGGCGCCCGATGAGCCCGGCGGCGAGGGGCCCCGGCCGCAGGCCGGGGATCGGCGTAAGCGAATCGGGCCCAGGCGCCGACGGCTCGATGGTGGAACGTGTAACTACGCGCGGAGGCGCCCGATGAGCCCAGCGGCGAGGGGCCCCGGCCGCAGGCCGGGGATCGACGTAGGCGAATCGGGCCCAGGCGCCGACGGCTCGATGGTGGAACGTGTAGCTACGCGCGGAGGCGCCCGATGAGCCTTCTGAATCATGTGCTGCCGTGGGGTATCGCAGCGATTGCGCTGGCGATGCTGCTGGCACTGTGGCGCCTGCTGCGCGGCCCGACGCTGCCCGACCGCATCCTGGCGCTCGACACCCTGTATATCGACTCGATCGCGCTGCTGATACTGATCGGCATGCGCTTCAATACGGCGTTGTTCTTCGAAGCTGCGCTCATCATCGCGATGCTCGGCTTCGTCGGCACGATGGCGTTGTCTAAGTACTTGATGCGGGGCGACATCATCGAATGACGACCACTTTCTTGCTCGATCTCGTGTCGTCGGCGCTGGTGATCGTCGGCGTGTTCTTCACGCTGGTCGGATCGATCGGACTGGTGAAGCTGTCGGACTTCATGAAGCGGCTGCACTGCCCGACCAAGGCCAGCACGCTCGGCGTCGGCTGCGTGCTGATCGCGTCGATGATCGATTTCTCATTGGCCGGCGAGACGAGCCTGCATGAACTTCTGATCTCGCTGTTCATCTTCATCACCGCGCCGGTGTCGGCGCACCTGATGGTGAAAGCCGCGCTTCGCGACGATCCGAACATCCCGCGGCCATGAGGCGTTCAGGTTGCCCGCGACGCGTCCGTCATCGAGCAGCACCACTGCGATCGCTCGGCGCCGATGCCGGCGAATCGCACCCGCGCCCGACACCCGTCCACTCACAAACGGCCACGCGGCCGCGCGCAGCGTGGCTCAGGACAACCCGTCCCCCACCTCGACGTTCTCCGACTTCAACTCCACCCCCGACGCCTTCGCCTGCAGCAACAGCAGCTGCGAGAAATCCTCGTCGTAGCCATGCCCGATCAGCGTCTGCACCAGATCGCGCGTGATCGTCGTCGTCGGCATCGGCACCCCCAGCGTCTTCGCGGCATACAAGCCGAGGTCGAGATCCTTCCTCAGCAACTCGGGCGTGAACGTCACATGGAAGTCGAGATTGGTCAGTGCGGGCGTCTTGTACTTCGTGAACGTCGAGCCCATCACGCTCTTGTTGAGGAAGTCGAGAAATTGGTGCCGTTTCATGCCCGCCTTCTCGGCGAGCAGCGTGATCTCGCACAGGTTCTGGATGACCACGCCGAGCATCACGTTGTGGCAGATCTTGGCGATACGCGACAACTCGCCTTCGCCGACATACGACACGCCGGCGCCGACGGTATCGAGATACGGCAATGCCATGTCGAACGCGCCCTGCGGCCCGGACGCGACGATGGTGAGCTTGCCCGCCTTGATCACCTTCGCGTTGCCCGACACCGGGGCCGCCAGCATCTGCACGCCGTGCGTCGCGAGTTCGGCGCGGATCTCGGCCGACGCTTCGAGCGAGATCGAGGTCGAATCGATCACCAGCTTCGGTCTACCGCCCTTCGACATCACACCGTCGGCACCGAACAGCACTTCCTTGACGTCGTCGCCGGTCGACACCATCGTGAATACGATGTCGCAGCCGGCAAGGTCGCTCAGCTTGTCGACGACCTTCGCGCCGTATTCGGCGAGCGGCTCGGCTTTCGACTTCGTGCGGTTCCACACCGACAGGTCGCAACCCACCTTCGCGAGCCGTGCGGCCATCGCGTAGCCCATGCGGCCGATGCCGATCCAGCCGAGTTTGTGTTGCTTCAGGTTCGCCTGCGCCATGTCGATTCCTCGATCAGTTGTTGGACGGGAGCGGCGGAGCTCAATCCGCCTTGATGTTTGCAGCCTTGATCAGCTTGCCGAACGAGCCGATCTCGTTCTTGACCAGCGTCATCAGTTCTTCAGGCGTGCTCGACAGCGCTTCCACGCCGAGCCCGGCAAAGCGGTCGACGACATCGGGTGACTTCATGATCTTCAGCAGTTCGCCATTGAGCCGGGTGATGATCGGCCGCGGCGTTCCGGCCGGCACGAACAGTCCCCACCAATTGACCATGTCGAAGCCCGGCAGCACTTCGGACATCGTCGGAACATCGGGCACCAGCGGGCTGGGCTTGGCCGAAGTCACCGCGAGCGCGCGCAGCTTGCCCGCCTTCACCTGCGGCAGCGCCGGCGCCATGTCGCTCCACGCGAGCGGCACGTTGCCACCGACCATGTCCTGCACGACCAGGATCGAGCCCTTGTAGGTGATGTGCGTCATGTCGGTCGAGGTCGAGTTCTTGAACTGCTCAGCCGCCAGATGCGCGAGCGTGCCGATGCCCGACGAGCCATAGTTGACCTTGCCGTTGTTGGCCTTGATGTACGGGATCAGTTCCTTGATGTGCTTCACCGGGAACGACGGGTGCACGACCAGCAACTGCGGCGAGCGCGCCACCATCGTGACCGGTGCGAAGTCGCGCAGCGTCTCGTATTGATACTTGACCAGCAGCGGGTTGATCGAGATCGGGCTCGCGTTGCCGACCAGGATCGTATAGCCGTCGGGGTTCGCGCGCGCCGCGACCTCGGTGCCGAGGCTGCCGCCTGCGCCGGCACGATTCTCGACCAGCACTGTCTGGCCGAGCACCTCCTGCAGTTTGGCGCCGACGATTCGACCGATCACGTCCGAGGTGCCGCCCGGGGGAAACGGCGCGATCATGCGGATCGGCTTGACCGGGTACGCCGGTGTCTGGCTCTGCGCAAACGTCGTGCCGGCACCGACGGTCAGTGCGACCGTTGCCACGGCAAGCCCCACGTTCGCCAACGCAGCAACGCTGCGATCGATGGCACGATGTGCGAGGATGTGTTGCGACGATTTGCGAGCGAGCTTCATTCGAGTTCCTCCAGATTCTGGGCGGGGTCGGTCCCCGCCGCCGGTTTCAAGTTGTCGGCCATGCGTTCAGGCTTCCAGATCCTGCGCCCAGTGCCGTGATTCGATGATCGTCTTCACTTCCTTGAGGAACGCAGCCGAGTAGGCGCCGTCGACCGCACGGTGATCGAAACACTGCGCAAGCATGCCGACCGGCCGGATCGCGATGCTGTCACCCGCCGGCCCCTCGATCACCACCGGCTTCTTCTGTACGCCGTCGGTCGACAGGATCGCGACCTGCGGCACATTGACGATCGGCGCGGTGAACGCGGTGCCGAACACGCCCGAGTTCGACAGCGTGTAGGTCGCTTCGGACAGATCGTCGGGCTTCAACCGGTTCGCGCGCGCGCGCTGCGCGAGGTCGTTCACCTCGCGCGCGATCTGCGGCAGCGATTTCGACGGCACGTCCTTGACCACCGGCACCATCAGGCCGTCGAAGTTGAGGTCGACCGCGATGCCGAGGTTGATCCGCTTGTGCACGACGAGTTCGTCGCCGTCGACACTGGCGTTCAGGCGCGGGTACTTGGCAAGCGCGATCGACACCGCGCGCGCGATGAACGGCAGGTAGGTCAGCGAGACCCCCTCGCGCGCCTTCCAGACGCCGCCGGCGGCGCGCCGGACCTCGTCGATCGTGTGGAAATCGACCTCGATCGCCTGCAGCACCGCCGGCACCGTGACCCAGGCGCGCGCGAGGTGCTCGGCGGT
>JACMMK010000277.1 GCA_014379045.1 Burkholderiales bacterium | reverse complement strand
GGCATGCTCATTTCGCGTCCGCCGCCGCGCGCGCGGCGAGCGCGGCGTCGACCCGCTGCATGAACGCTTCGCGGTCGATCAGCCCTTTCTCGGTCAGGATGTCGAGCATCGCTTCGAGCCGGCGCTCGTAGAACGACAGTCGGGTGTACTTCTCTTCGCCGAAGGACTCGAACGCGCGGCGCATCTCGTCGACGGTCACCATGCGCCGCAACGGGTCCCCGAGCAGGCCGCGCATCGCCTCGTTCTGCTTGTGCCAGAACTCGACCGGTTCTTCAGCCGGATCGATCTCGCCGGCGGTCAGTCCGCCGATATCGTGGTAGCCGCAACGGCCGGGGCAGGGCGCAGTCATGATGGATCGAAATATAGCGGAAAGCGCCACCTGCGGGACGATTCCCCGGGCCGGCGGTGGACATCGCACCTTCGCTTACACTCATCGGGATGACTGATGCGCAAACCCCCTTCG
The DNA here is from genome assembly GCA_014379045.1 of Burkholderiales bacterium. Lineage (GTDB taxonomy): Bacteria > Pseudomonadota > Gammaproteobacteria > Burkholderiales > CAIKXV01 > CAIKXV01. The sequence continues at coordinate 2,697 of JACMMK010000277.1, read as the reverse complement.
AGCCGGCGCCCGTCGGCGCGCGCGAACCGTTGCAGCAGGTCGAGTGCGGGTTGCCGGCGGCCTGGTTCCACGACGCGGCGCACTATCGACGCGAACTCGCGCGCTTCTGGTCGGGGAAGTGGATCGCGGTCGCGCGTAGCAGCGAACTGCGCGAGGTCGGGGACTATCGGGTGATCGACATCGGCGATCAGTCGATCGTCGTGCTGCGCGCCCGGTCAGGCGAACTGCGTGACGCATCGACCGGCGCAGTGCATGGCCAATTGCGCGCGTTTCACAACACGTGCCGGCACCGAGGCTCGATCCTGTGCACGGCCGCCGAGGGTCGACTGCGTGGCGCGCGCCTGGTCTGCCCGTATCACGCCTGGACCTACGACCTCGACGGCCGGCTCATCCACACGCCGCGACGAATGCCCACACCCGACTTCGATGCCGACGACTATGGGCTGTTCGGCGTCGATGTCGACAGCTGGGGCGGCTTCGTGTTCGTGCATCTCGGCTCCGGGCCAGTGCAACCGCTGGTCGAGGCGCTGGGCGAGCTGCCCGCGCGCTTCGCGCGTCATCGGCTCGACACCTTGGCGATCGGCAAACGCATCGTCGTCGACATCGCCGCGAACTGGAAGCTGATCTGCGAGAACTTCTGCGAATGCTTCCACTGCCCGCCGGTGCATCCTGAACTGTGCCGGGTCGTGCCGGCGTATCGCGAGGCCGGCGCGTGGGGCTTGCAGCACGAGTCCCGCGACGAGGGAACGGGCCGACCGATGCGCGCGGGCACCGAGTACCTCCCCGGCGCAGTGACCCTCACCCTCGATGGGACGGCGCGGATACCGCCGTTTCGCGATCTCGACGCGACGCAACGCGCAACGCTGTATTCGCCGGCGCTGTTGCCGCCGAACCTGTTTCTGAACGTGCATCCGGACTACGTCAATGCGCACATGATGTTTCCGACCGGGCCGCAGACGGTCCGGATCGTCTACGACTGGTTGTTCGAGCCCGAGGCGCTCGCCGACCCGCGCTTCGACCTCGATCACTATGTCGCGCTATGGCAGATCACTAACGGTCAGGACGCGCGCAATTGCGAATGGCAGCAACGCGGCGTGCATGCCGCACCCTTCGCGCACGGCCACTTCATGCCGCAGGAGTTCGACTGTCATCGCTTCGCGCAGTGGGTGCGTGCGGCGCTCGACTCGGCGCAGGTCGGGCAGCGGGTGATCTGACCGCCGCGGCCGCGACAGCGTGCAGCTGCTGGTTCCCGTTGCTGCGCGCGCTAGTCGGCCTGGATGCCCGCTGCCTTCACCACCTTCGCCCATTTCGCGATCTGCGCCCTGATGTAGGCCGCGAACTCCTGCGGGGATCCGCTGACCAGATCGGTGCCCTGACCGGCCGCACGCTCGCGCGCTTCCGGGTTGGTCGCGATCAGCGCGAGCTCGCTGTTGACGCGTGCGACGATCGCCGCCGGCGTGCGCGCGGGTGCCATGATGCCGTTCCACGCACTGACATCAAAGCCGGGCAACGCGGCTTCGGCGACCGTCGGCACGTCGGGGAGCGCTGAGATGCGTTTCGGGCTGCCGATCGCCAGTGCGCGTAACCGGCCCGCGTGAATATGCGGCAGCGCTGCCGGGACCGTCGAAAAACTCATCTGGATTTCGCCGCCCAACAGCGCGGCGAGTTGCGCGCCGGTGCCCTTGTAGGGCACGTGGACGATGTCGATCTTCGCCATCAGCTTGAGCAGCTCGGCAGCGAGATGCGCCGAGGCCCCGGTGCTGCCCGCGCCGTAGTTGAGCTTGCCGGGCCGTGCGCGTGCGAGTTCGATCAGATCCGCGACCGACTTGACCGGCAGCGCGGGCGGCACGAGCAATACGCTGTGCGTCAACGCCACCAGCCCGATCGGTGTGAAATCGTTGAACGGGTCGTACGGGAGTCGCGCGTGGAGGCTCGGCAGCACCGAGTGGCTCGTATGGGTGAACAGCAGCGTGTAGCCGTCGGGCAGCGCGCGCGCCACCAGTTCGGAGGCGATCATGCCGCCGCCCCCGGCACGGTTGTCGATAACCACCGACTGCGAGAGCTGGGTCGACAGGCGCTGCGCGTAGAGGCGCGCGAGAATGTCGGTGCTGCCCCCGGGCGCCGACACCGCGATCATGCGGATCGGTTTCTCGGGATACGCCGCGTGCGCCACGACGCCTCCGGCGGTCAGAAAGATCGCGAAGCCTGCCCGACGCAACATCGATGTCCTCCAACTGTTCGTGCGACTGCCTGACGTTCGGCAGGGACACGGGTAGCGCCGCGTTTGCTATCCTGCGACCGGGATGTTTCTCGAGGCTACGCCGTGCTTCACACTTTCGCCAGCCCCCACATGACGACGGCCGCCCGATGAGCGTGCGCATCGACAAGTGGCTGTGGGCCGCGCGCTTCTTCAAGACGCGCACCCTCGCACAGGATGCGGTCGCAGGCGGCAAGGTCAGGGTGAACGGGGAGCGCGTCAAGCCCGCGAAAGACGTGAAGCCCGACGACGCGGTCGACATCCGGATCGGCGAGTTCGAATGGTCGGTCGCGGTGACCGGACTCGCCGACAAGCGCGGGTCGGTACAGGTCGCGCAGTCGTTGTACCGCGAGACCGAGGCGAGCCTCGCGCGGCGCGCGGCGCAAGCCGCCGATCGCCGTGCCCAGGCGAGCGGATGGGCGGAACGCGTGGGGCGTCCG
>JACMMK010000276.1 GCA_014379045.1 Burkholderiales bacterium | reverse complement strand
GAGCAGAACGCTGCCGCCGTCGATCTCGTGCTGTCGGCCACCGACCTCGACGATCTGTCGGAGGCATTCCGCCCGGGCGCGGGTGCCGGCGAGCGGTATCCGGCCGGCTACTTCAAGACACTCGGAGGCTGAACGTGGACGCGCCTCGGTATCCCACGTCACCGATGCCGGGTTCGCGCGCCGACGCGCAGGAGGAAAAATGAAAAGATCGATCGATGCGATGACTCTGGCGGCGTTGGCGGTCGTGGCCAGCACCGTGATGTACCCGCGGCCGGCACTTGCGGCCGATGCAACGCAGTCGAAGTATCCGACGCGTCCGGTGCGGCTGGTGGTGCCGTTTCCGCCCGGTGCCGCGAGCGACTTCCTCGGGCGCACCCTCGGGCAACGGCTGTTCGAGTTGTGGGGACAGCAGATCGTCGTCGACAACCGCCCCGGCGGCGGCGGCATTCTCGGCGGACAGATCGTGTCGAAGGCCGCGCCCGACGGCTACACGATGGCGTTGGTCGGTACGCCGCATCTGGCCGCACCGCTGCTGCAGAAGGAACTGCCGTACCGGCCGATCGAGGATTTCACGATGGTGACCCAGGTCGCCTCGCTCGCGAACGTGCTGGTGGTGGCCCCGCAGGTGCCGGTGACCACGCTGAAGGAATTCCTCGCGTACGCGAAGGCGCGCCCCGGTCAACTCAACATGGGCTCGGCCGGCATCGGCAGCGGTTCGCACATGGCGGGGGAGTTCTTCCGCCAGGCCGCGGGCATCGACACCGTGCACGTCCCGTTCAAGCTGCTTTCCGATGCGATCTCCGAGATGCTCTCGGGGCGCGTGCACTACTACGTGTTTCCGGTGGCCGCCATCGCCGGTCAACTGAAAGAGGGCAAGCTGCGCGCGATCGCGGTGACCTCGGGCAAGCGCGCGAGCGGCTTCCCCGAGGTGCCGGCGATGACCGATGCAGGGATGCCCGGCTTCATCTACGACACCTGGTTCGGCATCATCGGGCCGGCGAAGCTCCCGGCACCGGTGGTCGAGCGCTGGACGACCGATGTCGCGCGGGCGCTGAAGGAGCCCGAGATGGTCGAGCGGATGCTGCGCAGCGGCAGCGACCCGGCGCCGAGTTCGCCCGCACAGTTCCTCGAGTTGATGCGCACCGAGTATCCGCGCTACGCGAAGCTGATCAAGCAGGCCAACCTGAAAATCGAATAGGAGCGACGAGTCATGGCGAAGGATCCGCGCGTACAGTCGGCGATCGATCACTGGTCGCCGCGTTTCATCATCAACGGCGTGCCCTCGGCCGACTTCGCCGAAGTGACCGCCGCCTGCGAGACGTGGGAGCAGTGGTGCGCCGCGTGGGGCGCGCGCGCCGAGGTGCACGAGAGTCTCGCGCAGCAGGCGCTCACCGATGGCTATCGTCTGAGCGCCGGCGCGCACTTCACGCGCGCTGCGGTCTGCCATCACTTCGGCAAGTTCCTGTTCGTCAACGACCTCGCGCAGATGAAGGCGGCGAACATGAAGGCGGTCGAATGCCGCAACCAGGCGCTGCCGCTGCTCGATCCGCCGGGTGAGCGCGTCGCTATTCGGTACGAGGGCAAGTTGCTCTACGGCAACCTGCGCAAGCCCAAGGGCGTCGCCAGGCCGCCGGTGGTCGTGATGTGCATGGGCCTCGACTCGACCAAGGAGGAGATGGACGACTACGAGAACCGTTTCCTCGCGCGCGGTGTCGCGACGTTGCCGTTCGACGGGCCGGGGCAGGGCGAGGCCGAATACGACTTCCCGATCTGTCCCGAGTTCGAGAAGCCGGTCAAGGCGGTGATCGACTGGATCGAAACGCGCACCGACCTGGACGCCGATCGCGTGGGGATCTGGGGCGTGTCCTTCGGGGGCTACTACGCACCGCGCGCCGCGGCGTTCGAGAAACGGATCAAGGCCTGTGTGTCGCTGTCGGGCGCGTACCAGCGCAAGACCACGTTCGAGGGCCGCCCGGTGATCAATGTCGAGGCCTTCCGCGTGCGCTCGGGCAGCCGCGACCTCGAGGAAGCCGGGCGGGTCGCCGCGCGCGTGACGCTCGCCGAGTGCGCGAAGAACATCACCTGCCCGATCTACATACTCGCAGGGACGAAGGACCGGCTGACCGGTGTCGATCAGGCGCAGAAGCTCGCCGATGCGGTCTCCGGCCCGGTGACGCTGTCGATCATCGAAGGCGGCAATCACGTCGTGAACAACTACTGGTACACGTACCGCGATCAAACCGCAGACTGGATGGCGACCCAGCTCGGCGTGGCGAAGGTCTGAGCGGACCCATCCGGTCCCGACGTACCGGACTCAACGGAGACGACAAGCGCATGGCCAAGAAGCAGAAGAAGATCGAGCCGCAGCAGATCAAAGCGGCGGACATACCAGTGAGCGCGCGCCGCACTGAATCGCTCGCAGACACGATGATGGCGTACCCCGATCCCGACCATCGCTGGGACCGTCCGCTGCAGGCGCCGGGGCGGATGCAGGTCGATTTCGAGGAGCGCGTCGACTTCCAGCGCCTGCATCGGTACCGGCTCGCACGCACGAAGGCCGCACTCGCGCGCAGCGGGCTGGGCGCGATGCTGTGTTTCGACCAGTACAACGTGCGCTATACGACGAGCACCGTGATCGGCGAATGGGCGCGCGACAAGCTGACCCGCTGGTCGCTCGTCACCGGCAACGGCGAGCCGTACATCTGGGACTTCGGTTCGGCCGCGCGCCACCATCGCATCTACTGCCCGTGGCTGCCGACCAACCACGTGTTCGCCGGCAACGTCGGCATGCGCGGCGCGATCCACCCGTCGGTCGGGCTGTTCGAGGAAGCGGCACGCGAGATCTTCGACATCCTGAAGCAGGAGGGCGTCGTCGACATGCCGCTCGGCATCGACGTCGTCGAGCCGCCGTTCCTGTTCGCGCTGCAGAAGCTCGGGCTGAACGTGCTCGATGGCCAGCAGATGATGCTCGCCGCGCGCGAGATCAAGAGTCACGACGAGATCACGCTGCTCAACATGTCGGCGGCGATGGTCGACGGCGTCTACCAGGACATCTTCGAGGCTTTGAAGCCCGGCGTGCGCGAGAACGAAGTGGTCGCGATGGCGACCAAGCGCCTGTACGAGATGGGGTCCGACTGCGTCGAGGCGATCAACGCGATCGCCGGCGAGCGCTGCAGTCCGCACCCGCACAACTTCACCGACCGGCTGATCCGCCCCGGCGACCAGGCGTACTTCGACATCATCCAGTCGTACATGGGCTATCGCACCTGCTACTACCGCACGTTCACCGTCGGCAGCGCGACGAAGTCGCAGCACGATGCGTACAAGAAAGCCCGCGCGTGGATGGATGGCGCGATCGACATGCTGAAGCCCGGCATCACCACCGACAAGGTCGCCGGTGCGTTCCCGAAATCGACCGAGATCGGGTTCGAGACCGAGATGTCGGCGTTCGGACTCAACTTCTGCCACGGCCTCGGTCTCGGCCTGCACGAGCGGCCGCTGATCTCGCGGCTGAACTCGTTCAAGGATCCGTACGAACTGAAGGCCGGCATGGTGTTCGCGGTCGAGACCTTCTGCCCGGCGAGCGATGGGGTGTCGGCGGCGCGGATCGAAGAGGAGGTCGTGCTGACGCCGAAGGGCGCGCAGGTCATCTCGCTGTTCCCGGCGCAGGAACTGCCGATCGCGAACAAGTATTGAAGCACCGAAATGCGAAGCCACACATGATGAACACAGAGGATCGACGATGAGTGCCATCCCCAAAGCGAAGAAGCCGGAGTTCGAGATCAACCGCGAGACGCGACTTGACCTGTTCCGTCTGCAACTCGAACTGCGCATGTGCGAGAAGCGCGCGTTCGACCTGTTCCTGCAGAACCTGATCAAGGGCACCAGCCATCTTTCGCTCGGGCAGGAAGCGATCGCTGCCGGCTTCGGCGTCGCGATGAAGCCCGACGACTACACGTTCTGCACCTACCGGGGGCACGCGCACACGCTCGCGCGCGGCGCGTCGATGTCGGGCGTGCTCGGCGAGCTGATGGGGCGCGAATGCGGCCTGCTCTCCGGCAAGGGCGGCTCGATGCATCTGACCGACGTGGAAAAGGGCGTGATGGGATCGTACGCGATCATCGGCGCGCACCTGCCGATCGCCGCCGGGGCGGCCTGGTCGGCGCAGTACCGCGGCACCAAGCAGGTGTCGGTGTGCTTCTTCGGCGACGGCACGACGAACATCGGCGCGTTCCACGAGGCGCTGAACTTCGCCGCGGTGTGGAAGCTGCCGGTCGTGTTCGTGTGCGAGAACAACCTGTACATGGAGTACACGCCGATCGGCGACGTGACCGCGGTGCCGAATCCCGCCGCCGATCGCGCGTCGGCGTACGGACTGCCGTCGATCATCGTCGACGGCAACGATGTGGATATCATGTTCGAGACGGCGATGAGCGCGCTCGACAAGGCGCGCGCCGGCCTCGGGCCGTCGCTGATCGAAGCGCGCACCTACCGTCACTCGGGGCATTCGCGTGCCGATCCGGCCAAGTATCGGCCGCCGGGCGAACTCGAGGAATGGATGAAGCGCGACCCGATCCCGACGTATCGCGAGCGCCTGCTGCGCCTCGGGTTTACCGAGGGCACGCTGAAGGGCATCGAGACCGACACGCAGCGCAAGGTCGACGAGGCGACCGAGATCGCGAAGGCCTCGGCGCCGCCGTCGCTCGATCTGATCGACCGCGATGTATGGGCAGACGGGAGCACGGCATGGCGGAACTGACTTATCGCGACGCGGTCGCGGCAGGGATCGCGCAGGAGATGCGGCGCGATCCGAACGTGGTGTTTCTCGGCGAGGACGTGGCACACGCGGGCGGCGTGTTCAAGGCGACGGTCGGACTGCTCGACGAGTTCGGGCCGCGGCGGGTGCGCGACTGCCCGATCTCCGAGCAGGCGATCCTCGGTGCCGCGATGGGTGCGGCGATGACCGGGTTGAAGCCGATCGCCGAGATCATGTTCTCCGACTTCCTCGCGGTGTGCTGGGACCTGATCGCCAACGAGATGGCGAAGATGCGCTACATGACCAATGGCCAGGTGACGATGCCGGTGGTGATCCGCACCGCGAACGGCGCGGGCTCGCGCTTTGGCGCGCAGCACTCGCAGTCGCTCGAGAACTGGGCGATGACGGTGCCGGGGCTGAAAGTCGTCGCACCGGCGTTCCCCGCCGACGTGAAGGGCTTGCTCGCGGCGTCGATCCGCGACGGCAATCCGGTCGTGTTCTTCGAACAAAAATCGCTGTATTCGATGAAGGGCGAAGTGCCCGACGGCGAACATGTCGAGCCGCTCGGGCGCGCGAAGGTGCTGCGACGGGGCGACGATTGCACGATCATCGCGCTCGCATCGATGGTCCACAAGGCGGTCGATGCGGCGGAGGTGCTGAAGCGCGAGCACGGCATCGACGCGACGGTGATCGATCTGCGCTCGCTGGTGCCGCTCGACACGCAGACGATCCTGACCGAGGTCGCGCGTACCGGGCACCTCGTCACCGTCGAGGAGAATCCGCGGCTGTGCGGCTGGGGCGCGGAGATCGCCTCGATCGTCACCGAGGAATGTTTCTGGGATCTCGACGGGCCGATCGTGCGCATCACCACGCCGCACATTCCGCTGCCGGCGGCCGACGCGCTCGAAGACGCGACGATCCCGTCGGTCGCGCGCATCGTCGAGACGATCCGCACGCGGATCGATTGATCGCGCACGGTCGCCGCCGCAGGTGCGCGCTTCGCCCGGCCCGATCTGAACGCCCGCTGAACCCGATGAACCCGATCCATCCACAGAGCGAACGACTCGCCGCGGATTCGTCCCAACCGGAGGAGACTTTCATGCAGAACCGATTGCCGTACCGACGCAGAGTCCAGCAACGCAGTGTCATGCACCGCCTGATCGCACTGTGCGCCGGGGTGGTGCTCGCCGTGGCGGCGTCGCTCGCGCTCGCGCAGCCGAAGGGCGTACCCGATACGGTGCTGGTCAACGGCCGTATCGCCACCGTCGACGATCAGTTCCGGATGGTGCAGGCGCTCGCGGTCACCGGCGGGCGTATCACCGCGAGCGGATCGTCGAGCGACATCCGCAAGCTCGCCGGCCCGTCGACGCGGGTGATCGATCTCGCCGGGCGCACGGTGATTCCCGGACTGATCGACAACCACTCGCACTGGATCCGCGCGGCCGAACACGACGAGCTGCGCTTCGATGGCGTGACCACGCGACAGCAGGCGCTGAAACTGCTCGCCGAGCGTGTACGCACCTCGCCGCCGGGCGAGTGGATCGTCGTGCTCGGGGGTTGGTCGGAGGAGCAGTTCGTCGACGATCCGCGCGGCTTCCCGCTCGCTGAACTCGACGCGATCGCGCCGAACAACCCGGTGGTGCTGCAGGCGATCTACATCCACGCTTACCTCAACACTGCAGCGCTGCGCGCCGGCAAGATCGACGAGTCGACGCCCAATCCCGCGAACGGCACCATCGAGAAGGACGCCAACGGACGGCTGACCGGCGTCGTGCGCGGCGCCGGGGGCGTCGCGTTCGTCGCGGGAAAGGCCCCGCTCAAGGATCGCGACGCGTGGCTCGCCAACACGCGCAAGCTGGTGCGTGAGCTGAACTCGATGGGCATCACCGGCTGGATGGATGCCGGCGGTCGCGGCATGACGCCGCGCCACTACGAGCCCTATGCCGAACTCGCCCGGCGCAACGAGCTCGATGTGCGCGTGTTCTGGACCACGATCCGGCAGCCGGCCACGCCCGAGCAGGTCGACAAGGTCGTCGCCGAGATTCCGACCCTGCGCCCGTTCCAGGGCACCGACTACTACGACAACGTCGGCTACGGCGAGTCGGTATACGGGCCGATCACGACCCAGCTGCTGCGCATGGGTGGCAACACCCGGCCGGCCGACATCGCGCAGATGATGCGGATCGCCACGGCACTCGCCGAGCAGGGCATCTACCTCAACTCGCATGTCGAGATGGAGGAGTCGATCGACGTCTTTCTCGCCGAATACGAAAAACTCAATTCGAAGATCCCGATCAAGAACCTGCGCTGGTCGTTCTCGCACCTCGACCAGGTGACGGTGCCGCAGCTCGAGCGGATGAAACGCCTCGGCATGAACGCGCAGATCCACAGTCGCCCGCTGATCCAGGGCGCGTTGATGTACAAGGCGCACGGTGACCTCGCCTGGGAGATGCCGCCGTTCCGGCGCGTGCAGGACAGCGGCATCGCGTGGGGACTCGGGTCGGACGCGACCGCCGTCACCACCTCGAACCCGTTCTATACGTTGGGCTTCGCCGTCACCGGCAAGATGGTCGGCGGCCGCCATGTGAACCGCCAGTCGATCACGCGCGAGGAAGCGCTGATCGCGCATACGCGCAGCAACGCGTACATCGTGTTCCAGGAGTCGAATCTGGGGTCGCTCGCGCCGGGCAAGTACGCCGACCTGCTGGTGCTCGATCGCGATTACTTCAAGGTGCCCGCGGACGACATCAAGGATCTGAGGCCGGTGATGACGATGGTCGGTGGCAAGGTGGTCTACGAGGCGGCGAAAAAGTAGCGCGGGTCAGGTAACGAAACACGGGCGGAGCCTATGGAAATCATCATGCCGCAACTCGGCGAGACGGTCGTCGAGGGTACGGTCAGCAAGTGGTACAAGAAGGTCGGCGATTCGATCCGGGCCGACGAGACGCTGTTCGATGTCGAGACCGACAAGGTCAACACCGAGATACCGTCGCCGGTCGCTGGCGTGGTGTCGGAGATCCGTATTGCCGAAGGCGTGGTCGCGAAGGTGGGGGTGGTGTTGGCGGTGATCGCCGAGGCGGGCGCGGTGTCCGGTGCGAATGCGGGTTCGGCGAACGGCAGTACCTCGACGGAAGCGGCATCTGAGCGGCGTGACACGGCAATCACGGCACCCGCATCCAACGCCGCGGGCGCATGGGCGAAGCCTGCCGGTGCATCCATGAAGGCCGATGGCGCGTTGCGGCTCGCGCCGGTCGTGCGCAAGCTCGCGGCAGAATACGGCATCGATCCGGCTCAGGTCACAGGCTCCGGTCGCGACGGTCGCATCACGCGCGAGGACATGCTCGCCGTCGTCCAGTCGCGCGCCGCGGGTGCGCCGTCGG
>JACMMK010000275.1 GCA_014379045.1 Burkholderiales bacterium | reverse complement strand
GAGCGGGGTGCCGTCTTCGAGTTCGAGCCGACACGGACTGGCGCGCCACGCCGCATAAGGCACGTGTTCGAGCCACGCGCGACCCACCTCGCTCAGGCGTGCGAGCGTGAATGCGCGCGCGCGCGCTTCGCTGTCCGAGCCGGCCAGCCGCCCACCGCAATCGCAGATCGCGTTGAAATCGTCCCAGAGTCCACGGTCGGCGGCGACACGCCCGAGCAGCGCGTCGCGAAGCGCCGACGGCCTGAGCGAGGCATCGCGCTGGGCCGGCTTGTCAGGCGGCATGTCGCACTGCGTCGAGCGTCCGTCCACGCAGTGCGTCGCGCTCCCCGATTCTCCTGGCGCTGCGCTGCGCTTCGTCGAGGGGTCCCGACCGGGCGCCGCGCTTCGCGAACGCGTCGCTCATGCGCGCGTCGAAGCCTGTGGGGTGGGCGCGCCCTTCAACTCGATGCGGTTGCCTTCCGGATCGTCGAGATGGATCGACGGGCCGAAGCCATCAGCACCGTAGCGGGTCTTGACCTCGTCCACGCGCACCCCGTGTGCGGCGAGGTGACCGATGATAGACGAAGTATCGAACGGTTCGATGCGCAGGCACAGGTGATCGAGGTTGCGGCTGAGCGTACCGGTCTTGCCGCCATCGTTCTGGTCCGCTCTGCCGTCGACCGCGAGCAGGTCGATGAACGCGTTGCCGGCGCGAAGATGGACCATGTCGAACTCGGGTCGGATGCGATCGAGCGTGCATCCCAGCACGTCGCAGTAGAAGCGCTGCATCCGTGCGAGATCGCGCACGCGCAGCACCGCGTGATCGAGACCGAGGATGTGGAACACCGGGGGTCTGCTCATCGTCCCTGTTCAACGTTCCTATAGAAAGATTGCAGAGACCGAGCGCCGACTCGGCGTCGTCGATCCCGTCACCTTTCACATGACGGGTCGCTTGGCGCAGGCCTCGCTTGCTTGTCGCGGGGATGGTACCGCACGAGCGCGCGGCGACCGAAGCATTCCCCCTCGGCCCCGCGACCGTTCCGGCAGGGACGCCGGTGCCAGCTGGCATGCGACGAACGCCGCGAATGCGGTGTTCGCCCGGATTCTGCGTCACGCGCCGTCGACAGACGCGCTAGCATTGTCGAAACGAGTTCGCGCGCATGCACGTCCGGGCTGACCTGTCGGAGGAGCGGTGATGAGTGTCGGTCGATCGAGCGACGTACGCAATACGCGGGTGACCGGGTATCTGATGATGTGCCTGGCGTGGTCGTTTGCACAGGACGCCAGCGCCCAGTCCGGCGCCGCCTACCCGAATCGCCCGCTGCGTTTCATCGTGCCGTTCACGCCGGGCGGCAGCAACGACATCTTCGGGCGCGTCGTCGGACAGCGGTTGAGCGAAGCGATGGGGCAGCCAGTGCTGATCGACAATCGCCCCGGCGCCGGCGGTCTGCTCGGCGCCGAGATCGTCGCGAAGGCGCCGCCCGACGGCTACAACCTGATGATCCATTCCACCTCGTTCACGACCAACGTGGCGATCCAGGCCCGGGTTCCGTTCGACCCGTTCAAGGATTTCGCGCCGATCACGCAACTCGGTGTCGGCTCGCTGCTGATGACGGTGAATGCGACCTCGCCGGTGAAGACGATGCAGGATCTGCTCGTGCTTGCGCGCGCGAAGCCGGGCACGCTGAATTACGGCTCGTCCGGCACCGGCGGCATCAACCACCTGGCGACCGAGGTCCTGAACCGGAGCGCGCGCATCGACACCGTGCATATTCCGTACAAGGGTATCGGTCCGGCCGTGACCGACCTCCTCGGCGGGCAGCTCCAGATGCTGTTGTCGGGAATCCCTAACGTGATCGCGCAGGTGAAAGCCGGCAAGCTGCGCCCGCTGGCCGTGTCGACCGCCAAACGCTCGGCGTTCCTGCCCGACGTGCCGACGATCGCCGAGTCGGGCGTGCCCGATTATTCGGTCGTGTTGTGGTGGGGGCTGTTCGCACCCGGGGGCACGTCCACGGCGATCGTCGCGCGTCTGAACACCGAGGTGCGCAAGATCCTGGAGTCGGGCGAGATGCGCGAGCGTCTCGCCGCCGAGGGCGCGGAACCGGCGCCGACGTCGCCGGAAGTGTTCGCGAAGCTGGTGCGCGACGAGATCCAGTTCTGGCGCAAGGTCGCGCGCGACGCGGGGATCAAGCCCGAATGACTGGCGCCGCTGCGCCGAAGCCCGAGCTTGCGCAGCGCGAATTTCAGCGCGATGCGCGGGGACCGCTGTGCGGTGTGCGCGTCCTCGATCTGTCGCGCGTGGTCGCGGGCAACATGATCAGCCTCGCCCTGGCGGACTTCGGTGCCGAGGTGATCAAGGTCGAGAATCCGCACGGCGATGCGCTGCGCGACTGGATGGTCAGCGGTGTCGCAACCAACTGGAAGGTCTACGCGCGCAACAAGAAGAGCCTGTGCCTCGATCTGCGTCGGCGCGAGGCGATCGACGTGATCCTCACCCTGGTTGAACAGGCGCACGCGCTGATCGAGAACTTCCGCCCCGGGACGCTCGAGAAGATGGGTCTGGGTCCGGACGTGCTGCATGCACTCAATCCGAAGCTCGTGCTGGTCCGGGTAACAGGGTGGGGGCAGGACGGTCCATACAGCCACAAGCCGGGTTTCGGCACGCTCGCCGAGGGCATGTCGGGGTTCGCCGCGTTGAACGGTTTCGATGATCGCGAGCCGGTGCTGCCGCCGATGCAACTGGCAGATTGCACGGCCGGGCTCTACGGCGCGTTCGCGACGATGGTCGCGTTGCGCGAGGTCGAGGTCGGTGGCGGCGCCGGGCAGTCGATCGACGTCTCGCTGTTCGACCCGCTGTTCTCGGTGATGGGCCCGCAGGCGGCGAGTTACCGGGCGAGCGGCCGGCTGCGCACCCGCACCGG
>JACMMK010000274.1 GCA_014379045.1 Burkholderiales bacterium | reverse complement strand
TGTACTGGATCACGCCGTTGACCAGAAAGTCGATTCCCAGAAGCGTCTTGCCGGAGCCCGTTCCACCGCTGATCAAGGTGATCCTGCTTCTCGGCAACCCGCCCTCTGTAATTTCATCGAACCCTTTGATGCCGGTGGGGGATTTTTGCAATCGTCCGTGATTTGAAGCCGGGACTGCGTTCTGGAGAGGTTTAGCCACGTCTCAGCCTTTTGTGCATTGCATGCATCAGCGTCCAAACGTATCGGCAAAGTTCGGCAAGCTCACGATCAAGTGTCCGCGATCAATGTGAGGGCGCGTCGCAGCGCGGTCTGTTCGGCAACGTACAGCCGCCTGAGCATCGCCTACAGCACGGCAGTCTGGCCTTGGACGGCATGCGCGAAGGCGCACGATGCGCTCGACTTTACACACAATTCCCTGTCGTCGCCGACGCCATTCATCGCGCTACAGCGGGCCGTGTTTGGGTGTTATCGCAGGAGTGAACGTCGTGGTACCGAGGGCGAACCATCTGCTGTCAGCGCTGCCGAACCCCGCCTATCAACAATGGGCTGCACTGCTCGAAGAACTCGACATGCCGCTCGGGCAGGTGCTTTATGAGTCAGGCGGACCGTTCTTCAGCACTCTTCTGGTCCACATGAGCACCTCATCCACGGTGTCGACAAGCGCCGCCGAAGTCGATAGATCTCGATAGCCCCCCGACAGGTAACTTTCGGCGGAATTGCCCGCAAGCCCGCGCCAATGCTGGAGCCTCGCATTTTGACGGTAAATCTGACGGTATAAACCGGCGGGGTGGAGGCCTGTGCTTTACGAATCAACGACTTGGAAGGCTCGTTGATGATTGAGTGGAATGAGTGACTCCGTCCTGGCGCCGGCGGTCATCTAATCGCTGCCCAAGGCTACTTCGAGCTCACTCGATCGCCGAACGTCCGACAGCAGGTGGTTTGCTGAGAGCTTGCACATGCGCCGCGAGCGACGAGAAGGTGCAGGGTGCTGGATTAAATTCTCACGGCGATTAGTGGAAAGTGGGGGTGGCTTTACCGGCGGGAACCAAGCAATCGCGCTACCTAATCGAGCTATGATTCGATAGTGAAATTGATAGTTGGATATTGAGACAAATAGAGCAAAACAATAAAAACAATGGCTTATATGATGATCCTGGCGGAAGCGGTGAGATTCGAACTCACGGTGGAGTTGCCCCCACGGCAGTTTTCAAGACTGCTGCCTTAAACCGCTCGGCCACGCTTCCGGGCACCTACGTTGCTCATCCTGATAGGCAAGGCGTTGGAACGAGGCTACTGAATTCTGCGAAGATGTGCCACTGCACCCGAGGCGACATCGACGCGCCCGACTTGGACAGTCTTTGCACTGGACGTCAAACCTGAACCTTTGTCATCATTAGGGAACTTTCGACCCCGCGTAGGGTCTGAATCTCCGTAGCAGCGGGCAATGGAGCGATCATTGCGTTTTCGGTAGTCGCCCCGATCTTGCCTGCATCCACCGAAGTTTCCAGGAGGGAACACATGCAACCCCAGCTTCAAGTCCCGGTTCAGACGGGCCAGTTCTCGGTCACTCAGAATCGCGTGATGCGCAACACGTATCTGATGTTGGCGCTGACGATGATCCCCACGGTCATCGGGGCGATGATCGGCATGCAGCTAAACTTCGGCGTGATGCGGTCCAATCCGATCCTCAGTTTCGTCGTGATCCTGGCCGTGTTCTACGGCATGGTGTTCGCGATCGAGAAGAACAAGGATAGCGGGCTGGGTGTGGCGCTGCTGCTCGGCTTTACGTTCATGATGGGCCTGTTGCTGGCGCCGTTGTTGCAGGTCGCGCTCGGCTTGTCGAACGGCGGGCAGATCGTCGCGTTGGCAGGGGCGGGCACCGGTGTGACGTTCTTCGGGATGGCCGGCATTGCGACGGTAACGCGTCGCGACTTCAGCTTCCTCGGCAGGTTCCTGATGGTGGGCGTCATCGTCGCGATGGTTGCGATCGTCGCCAACCTGTTCCTGCAGATTCCGGCGCTGTCGTTGACGATCTCGGCAATCGTGATCGTGCTGTCGGCGATGATCCTGCTGCACACCCTGAGCCAGATCATTCATGGCGGCGAAACGAACTATGTGTCGGCCACGCTCACGTTGTACATCAGCGTGTACAACATCTTCTCGAGTCTGATTCAGCTGCTGATGGCGTTCACGGGTCAGCGTGACTGACGCCTCAATCGTTCGGGCGAGGCGCACCGCGCGCTTCGCCCGGCTTCGAAGAGTAACGAACGGGCAGCTCACGCTGCCCGTTTTCATTTCGCTTCGGACTCGCCCGATGGCAGATCTGGCGCTGGCAGTGTCGTGGAGTGTTCGCGCTCGAACCACGCGATCGATTCCACATGCCCGGTATGCGGGAACATGTTGATCACGCCCGCGGCGCGCAGCGAATAGCCCTTGGTGTGGACGAGCACGCCCGCATCGCGCGCAAGTGTCGCCGGACTGCACGAGACGTAGACGATGCGCGACGGTCCCTGCAGAACGGTGCTAACCGAGGTCGGCTCCCCGATCGCCTTCACCAGTGCCAATGCTCCGTCGCGGGGCGGGTCGATCAGCCACTTGTCGAGGTGGCCGAGGCCTGCGAGCGAGTCGGGCGTCGCCTTGAACAGGTCGGCGCATTCGAAGCGCACGCGCGCGTCCAGCCGGTTCAGCGCGGCATTGTCGCGCGCGCGCGCGATCAGCGATTTCGCCCCCTCGACGCCGATGACGCTGGCGCCGCGCGCGGCGATCGGCAGCGAGAAGTTGCCGAGCCCGCAAAAGAAGTCTGCGACGCGCTCGCCCGCGCGCGGATCGAGCAGACCGATCGCCCGGCGGACCAGGATCTCGTTGACCGCGTGATTGACCTGCGTGAACTCGGTCGGTGCGAAGCGCAGGCGGACGTCGAATTCCGATAGACGATACTCGAGCAGGGCCGGCTCGACCGGATGCAATGGGTGCGCGGTGTCCGGCCCCTGCGGCTGCAGAAAGATCTGCACGCCTTGCGCATCGGCGAAATCACGCAGCGTCGCCTCGTCCTGCGCAGTGAGCGGCGCCAGATTGCGAAACACCAGCACGCAATGTGCGCTGCCCGCCTCGGCTGCACCGGTGAACGCGGGATCGGTGACCGCGACTTCGATCTGCGGCATCCGATCGGCGATCGACAGCGAGGCGACCAGCGCGCGCAGCGGCACCAGCAGCCGCGCGACCACCGGCGCCAGCACGTGACACTCGCGCATGTCGGCGATGAAGCTGCTGCGCTTCTCGTGGAAGCCGACCAGTACGCCGCCCTTCTTGACGACCAGACGTACCGATAGCCGCGCCCGATACCGATAGCCCCACGTCGGGCCGTGGATTGGCGACAGCATGATGTCGGGCTGTACCCGACCGATATGACGCAGGTTGTCTTCGAGTACGCGCTGCTTCGCGGCGACCTGCGTACGCGGTTCGATGTGCTGCATCGCGCAGCCGCCGCAGACGCCGAAATGCGCACAGCGCGGCGTCACCCGCGACGCCGACGCCTGTTCGATCATCACCGCGTCGGCGAACTCATACGTCGGCTTGCGCATCCAGGACGCGATGCGCACTCGCTCGCCGGGCAGCGCGCCGTCGACGAACACTGTCTTGCCATCGAGTCGTGCCACGCCGCGGCCGTCCTGGTCGAGCGATTCGATCACCACCGACGGCAGGGTCGACGGATCGACCGTTCCCACGGTCGAAGGCGCCCGGGGCTTGCGCACCGTGCGTGCGGTCATCGCCTGCGCGGCCATGCCAGGCTAGGTCGGCCAGGCAGCGACGAACTCCTGCCAGTGCGCGCCGGGCGTCCGTGCGAGCGTCGCGCGCACCAGCGCGATCTCGTCGGCGTACGCCGCCGGGGTCAGCACACCACGCAGGCGCTGGAAGCGCAGGTACATCAGGAAAGTATTCACCGCATCGGTCTCGCAGTAGGCACGGATCTGCGGCAAGCCGCCGTCGCGCCATGTACTCCACACCTGGCTGCCATCCATCCCCAGCTTGCCGGGAAAGCCGCACAGCTTCGCGAGTTCATCGAGCGCCACGCTCGCGCGCGGTTGATACAGCGCCAGCAGGTCCATCAGGTCGAGATGGCGTGTGTGATAGCGGCTGATGTAGTTGTTCCACTTGAATTCGCGATCGTCGTCGCCGAGCTCCCAGTAGCGCGATGCCACGATGCCGTGCACCAGCGCACGGTAATGCAGCACCGGCAGGTCGAAGCCGCCGCCGTTCCACGAGACGAGCTGCGGCAGATATTTCTCGACGCCGTCGAAGAAACGTTGCACCAGCGTCGCTTCGCTGTCCTCGGGCTTGCCGAGCGACCACACGGTGAACTGGTCGCCCTCGCGCAGCGCGCACGAGATCGCGATCACCCGCTGCAGGTGCAGCGGCAGGAAATCGTTGCCGTGGCTCTGTCGGCGCTTCTGATAGGCCATGTCGACCACGTCCTGATCCGCGAGGTCGGCAGAGAGCCCGTGCAGCAGGCGCAGGCCCGCCAGATCGGGAATCGTTTCGATGTCGAAGGCCAGCGTCGGGATCATGGGTGTGGCGAAGACAGGGGTCGCGGATTCTAATCGATCGGCGCCCGTCGATTGGGCACTCGACACCTACCGGTGGAGGCTTCGAGCGGGCGGCGCGCCGGTCTGGCGGTTGCAGCGTCCGGGCCACCGGGCTATCGGTTGCGATATCGGTCAGGATAAGATGCGCGCCATGAAACAGACCTTCCTCGAGTTCGAGGCGCCGATCGCCGAGATCGAAACGAAGCTCGATCTGTTGCGCGCGGCCGCGGAAGACCCGGCGGCCGATGCTGCCGCAGAGATCGCACTGCTCGCCAAGAAAAGTGCGGCGGTGACGAAGGGCGTCTATGCGCGGCTCACGCCCTGGCAGATTTCGCAGGTCGCGCGGCATCCGCAACGGCCCTACACACGCGACTACGTCGACCGGTTGTTCACCGACTTTCACGAGTTGCACGGCGATCGAACCTATGCCGACGATTCAGCGATCATCGGCGGGCTGGCGCGCTTCGATGACGAACCGTGCGTGGTGATCGGGCACCAGAAGGGGCGCGACACCAAAGAGAAGATCCTGCGCAATTTCGGCATGCCGCGTCCGGAAGGCTATCGCAAGGCGCTGCGCCTGATGCGGCTCGCCGAGCGCTTCGAGTTGCCGCTGTTCACGTTCATCGACACACCCGGTGCATACCCCGGGATCGGCGCCGAAGAGCGCGGACAGTCCGAGGCGATCGGGCGCAACCTGTTCGAGATGGCGCGGCTGCGTATCCCGATCGTGTGCACCGTCATCGGCGAGGGCGGTTCGGGCGGCGCGCTCGCGATCTCGGTCGGCGACGCGTTGTTGATGCTCGAGTACTCGACCTACTCGGTGATCTCGCCCGAAGGCGGGGCGTCGATCCTCTGGAAGAGCGCGGACAAGGCGGCCGATGCGGCGGCGGTGCTCGGCATCACGGCGCCGCGCCTGAAGGCCTTGGGGCTGGTCGATCGCATCGTGTCCGAGCCGCTCGGCGGCGCGCATCGGGACGTCGACCAGATGATGCAGTCGTTGAAGCGTGCGCTGGCCGAGACGATGAAGGGCGTGCGCGAGCAGCCTGTCGGCCGGCTGCTCGAACGGCGCTTCGACCGGTTGATGGGCTATGGCAAGTATCGCGAGGTCGAAAGCAGCTGACCCGGTGGCGCTCGTGCGCGGCGCGATCGCGCACGCGTTCGCGACCGTCGCCCGCCCCGGCGAGAGCCCGACAAAGACGGTATGCGTCGGTCTGTCGGGCGGTTGCGACTCGGTCGTTCTGCTGCATGCGCTGGTGCAGTTCGCGCGCGGGCATCGGCTGCGGGTACGTGCGCTGCACGTGCATCACGGGCTGAGTCCAAACGCCGATCGCTGGGCCGCATTCTGTCGCACGCTGTGCCGCAATCTCGGCGTGCCGCTCAAGGTGCAGAAAGTGATTGTCGATCGGGCGCTCGGGATCGGGATCGAAGCCGCCGCGCGGGCCGAGCGCTACCGGGTGTTCGCCGTGCAGTCCGCGGCCTCGATCGCGCTCGCGCATCATCGGGACGATCAGGCCGAAACGGTGCTGCTGCAACTGTTGCGCGGCGCCGGGTTGCGCGGTCTGGCGGCGATGTTGCCCTCGACCGAGGGTGCGGGCGCGCCGAAGGCGGCGGGGCGCAGTGCTGCGGCCGGGTTGACATCGGTGGTCATGGCGCCAGCGATCGTGCGCCCCTTGCTCGCGTTGCCGCGCGCGACGTTGGAGCATTAC
Source organism: Burkholderiales bacterium (assembly GCA_014379045.1). Taxonomy (GTDB): domain Bacteria; phylum Pseudomonadota; class Gammaproteobacteria; order Burkholderiales; family CAIKXV01; genus CAIKXV01. The sequence goes on along the minus strand of JACMMK010000274.1, from coordinate 186 downwards.
GCCACCGTGCAGGGTTTGTCGTGGATCGATGACGAGAGCAACGCCGATACTGCGTTCGCTCGCAACTTCATCCGGCACGACGTGCTGCCACTGCTCGAAACCCGCTATCCGGCCGCGCGCACGACGCTCGCGCGCAGTGCGCGGCTGCTGGGCGAGGCGCAGGCACTGATCGAGACGGTGGCGCGC
>JACMMK010000028.1 GCA_014379045.1 Burkholderiales bacterium | reverse complement strand
TTCGCGAGCTCGGTCGAGCGCGACGCGATCGATACCCCTGCCACCGCTGCCACCGCTGCCACCGACACCACCACCACCGCGCCCAAAGCGACGAGCCTGCGCGGTGAACGCCGGTCGCGCAGCGCAGGCAGCGGGCGCACTTCGTCGGGCAGCGCGTCGCGATCCGCGGGGCCGGCATGGCGTCGCTCGAGGTCCTGCAGCATCTGATTGATCACGCTCATCGGTCACCTCCGAACATTCGCCCACGTACCATCATTGCACTGTCGGCGCCAAAGCCCGACTTGCTTACGTCGATCCCGTCACCGGTCAGGTGACTGGCCCTTCGCCGCGGGCACGTCTGGCAGGGGGTCATGGGTAGGATGGAACAACCGTCGCGGGTGCACATTCAGACGCGCGCCGGCAGCCACCACCAACGGGCACGCCGCGCCACGGCTGGCGTGTCGACGGCGGCAGCCGAGACGTGCGCCGCCTCGATCCGATGCACGCCGGCACCGAAGGCGAGCAGCAGCGACTTGTGCGCGACGATGTTGGCCAGACGCGGCACGCCTCGTGTCACCCGGTGCAGCCGACGCACCGCCGCCTCGGCGAACAGCCGTTGCGATCGATAGCCGGCGACGCGCAGGCGATGCGCGAGATAGAAGTCGAGTTCGCGCCGGTCGAGCGCTTCGAGCCGATACTCGAAGGTGATGCGCTGGCGCAACTGCCGCACCGTCGGATGCGCGAGACGTTCGTCGAGTTCCGGTTGACCGAACAGCACGACCTGCAGCAGCTTGCGCTTCTCGGTCTCGAGATTGGTCAGCAGCCGCAACGCTTCGAGCGACTCGGCCGGCATCGCCTGCGCCTCGTCCAGACAGACGACGACCTGCCGGCCGTTGGCCGCATGCTCGAGCAAGGCGCCGGTCAGACCTTTCACCAGACGATGCTGATCCCAGGGCTGGTCGCCTTCGCGTTCGAGTGCGATCGACAGTTCGTCGGCGAGCGCGAGCAGCAGCGCGCGCGGCTCGAGATACGGATTCGGGATATAGGCCGTGACGCAGCGCGGTCCGAGCATGGAGAGGAAGCGCCGGCACAGCAGCGTCTTGCCGGTGCCGACCTCGCCGGTGATCTTCATGAACCCCTCGCCGTTCGCCACCGCCACCATCAGCGTGTTGATCGCTTCCTGGTGCGCGCTGCAGGCGTAGGCGAAGCTGGTGTCGGGCGTGATGCCGAACGGCATTTCGCGCAGGCCGAAGTGTCCGAGGTACATGGGCAGTCCGCTCCTTGGTCCGTGGTCGCTAGCGCGGCAGGCCGAGCACCGGGTCGGCCACCACGGGTCGGCGCATCGCCTGGATGCGCTCCTGGGTGTCGACGAGATCCTGCGTCCAGCTCTGCTCGGACTTGATCACCGTCGGCTTCAGCAGAATCACCAGTTCGCTCTTCAACTGCGCGCGTGCGGTGTTGCGAAACAGTGCGCCGAGCCCGGGCACATCGCCGACGCCAGGCACCTGCGACCGGTCGTTCGACGCACGCGTCTGCATCAGGCCACCGATCGCGACGATGTTGCCGTCCTGCACGCGCACGATCGAATCGGTCTCGTTGACCGTCGACGAGGCAAGCGGCAGACGGAAGGTTCCGAGGGTGCCCAGATCGATGTTCTTCGTCCGGTCGACTACCTGGCTCACCGACGGATGAACATGCAGGATGATGTTGTTGTCCTCGTCGATCTGCGGCGTCACGTCGAGTGCGATGCCGGAGAAGAACGGCTGCACCGTGATCGTCGGCGAAGCCTGCGAGGTAGTGCCGGTGGTGGTCGTGGTCGTGGTCACGTTGGTGACGAAGAACTCATCGGTGCCGACTTTCAGCACCGCCTTCTGGTTGCTGAGTGTCGCGATCCGCGGGCTCGACAGCACGTCGACCGCACCCTGCGTTTCCAGGAACGACAGCAGCGCGGCGAAGTTCGAGGTCTGGAACGCAAGCCCGAACAACGTGCCAGGTGCCGAAACGCCGGAGACGATCGCGCTCGTCGCGCTGCCGATCGCGCCGACGATCGGGGACAACGGATCGGGACTGATCGGATTAGCGCGCGCCGGGTCGATGCCGAGCGTCGACCCGGCCAATACCGAACCGTCGGCCGCGCGCGCCGTCGGGGTAAAGACCGAGCCGTCGGTGCGCAGCGTCGTGCCCGGCGTGATCACGCCGGCGCCGAAGCGGCTGTTCGATCCGGTGCGAAACGCTGCCCAGTTGATGCCTGTCTGCGCGCTGTCGCGCAGGGTGACTTCGATGATCTTCGCCTCGAGCATGACCTGGCGCTCGATGATCGTCTGGCTGCGCCGCAGGAAGCTTTCGACCTGACGCAGCTCGGCAGGCAGCGCGCGCACCACGATCAGCCCCGACTGTGCACTGATCACCACGTTGCGACCCTGGTCGGTGCCGACGATCGCGCGCAGTGCAATCGACAGGTCGCCCCAGAAGTTGTTGTCCGCCGAGGTGGTGACACGGCTCGATTCGATCGGGTTGATCAAACTGGCACTGCCGGGCAGCCCCGGCACGCTGCCGGTCGCGCCGGTGGTGGTGCCGGCACCCCC
>JACMMK010000273.1 GCA_014379045.1 Burkholderiales bacterium | reverse complement strand
CGTAAGCGCGCAGGCTCTCGCGACGACCGCACGAACCATCTACCGGACGATGCAGCGGAGTCGCGTCGCCTGCGCGCCCCGCGGCGAGGGGCCCCGGCCGAAGGCTGGGGATCGACGTAAGCGCGCAGGCTCTCGCGACGACCGCACGAACCATCTACCGGACGATGCAGCGGAGTCGCGTCGCCTGCGCGCCCCGCGGCGAGGGGCCCCGGCCAAAGGCCGGGGATCGACGTAAGCGCGCAGACTCTCGCGACGACCGCACGAATTACCCACCGCACGATCCAACGGAGTAAGACGCGCATTCCTGCTGACCCACCTATTGGACGAGACCCTTGAGCCAACCGCCTGATCGACGTGCGCTACTGCGTTTCGTTGCTTCGGTCCCATTCCTCGGCGCTTCGACCTGGGTGCCGGGCTGCGCAATTGCGGCCTCAGCGGCAGCGGGCCACCTCGCCGCTTTGGAACTGAGCAGCGGCGGGCGGCTGGGCGTCGCTGCGTTGAACACCAGCAATGGCGCACAGGTGAATCATCGCTCCGACGAGCGTTTCGCGTTCTGCAGCACATTCAAGGTGATTGCCGCCGCCGCGATCCTGAAGCGCAGCGCGACTGAAAGCGGCCTCATGCAACGGCGACTCGTCTATCGCCACGACGAGCTCGTGGCCTATTCGCCCATCACTGAAAAGCACGCCGGTGAAGGATTGACAGTTTCGGAACTCTGCGCCGCCGCGCTCCAGTACAGCGACAACACGGCGGCCAACCTGATGATTCGGCTCCTTGGCGGCCCTGCAGCCGTGACATCGTTTGCCCGTTCGATCGGCGACGGTGCATTCAGACTCGATCGCTGGGAGACTGCACTGAACGAAGCGCTTCCAGGCGACCCACGTGATACCTCGACTCCGGCCGCGATGATGGGGTCTTTGCAACGGCTCGCGCTGGGCGATGCGCTCGAGGTGCCGGAACGAACGCAGCTCGTCGCATGGATGCGTGGAAGTACGACGGGCGCCAAGCGGATACGCGCGGGCGTGCCGGCGGGATGGTCGGTCGCGGACAAGACCGGTACCGGCGACTACGGTACGACCAACGACATCGGCCTGGTATGGCCGCCGGGGAAACTGCCCATCGTGCTCGCCATCTACTTTACGCAGCGCGAGAAGGCGGCGCTGCCGCGCGACGACGTGGTGGCGACGGCGGCGAGAATCGTGATGGCGGCGTCTACGATGAAGAATCCTGCAGACAGGGGTGAGAGCAAAAAGCTATAGGGGCTTTCGACAGGTAGATCGTGCGCGCGAATGCCGCATCGGCGGACGGAGCGCCTGCGCAATCGCTCGATCGCCTGGCAGCAGCGCGTCGATGGCGTCTGGGACGACACCTCAGGCGAGCCGTCGCCCGTGCAGTCGGATGCGGCCGTGGTGGCGGGTGGAACACGATAAAGCCAGAGCACCTGGGGCCGAGCAAACAGCGTCAGGGCACATAAACCCAGACATCCAACTGCACCGTACACCCCGGCACCGGCAGGAACGGTACCCGCACCGCCGACAGCGGCAACGCCACGCCCGGCAACACCTCCCCCCACACATCGCACGCCGCCTGGAACTCACCGAGGTCGGTGTGATATTGCTGAATGCGCACCACGTTCGCGAGCGTGGTGCCGGCCGCCTCGCAGATGCACTGTGCGCGCGCGAGCAGCGTCTGCATCTGCGCGCGGATCGGGTCGCCCATCCACGGCTTCGCCGGATCACGTCGCGCCGCCGCGATCAGACCGTCTTCGTCGATCGCCAGCATGCCGGAGAACAGCAGCAGATCGCCGGCGCGCACCGCCTGGGGATAGCCGCCGAACGCGCTCAGCCCTCCGCCCTCGACCGCGATCACCTCACGCCGCTCGCGCCCGGTGGGCCGCAGCGCGATCGCGTTGATCTCGATATGCGCATCTTCCAGGAAGAAGCCGGGTGACGCCGTCGGCACCAGCGTGGTCGCCGGGGCCGAGGCGCCGAAGTGCGCGCGCCAGACATCGTTGAACGGCGCGAAGTCCTCGGCGTATTGCAGGTAGACCTGCAGCTTGACGATATCGGCGAGCGAACAGTCGGCCGCCTCCAGTGCGCGCACCAGCTTGTTGGCGATCACGTACTCGGCTTCGAGCTTGACCGGCGTGCCCTTCCACAGGTGCTTGGCCGGCATCCGCGCCTGCGGGGCCAGGCCTTCGCCGATGCCACCGTCGGCCATGCGCCCGGCGATGAACACGTGATCGCCGGCCGCCAACGCGAGGCTGTAACCCGAGGTGTGATGGATCGCCGCGTCCTTGGGACGGATATGGTTCGTCGCAAACCCGCCGTCGGGGACCGCCGCGATCATGTGCATCTCGATCTGCTGATCGGCCAGCAGCAGGCCATGGGTCAGCGTGCTCGTGCTCGGCGGGATATGCGCGCCCAGCACTTCGCGCCGGATGTCGTGATACGGCTCGACCGCCTTGTGCGTCGTGTAATTCTGGTCCACCCGCACCACGTTGGTGAGCGCGGTGCCGCCGGCGGCGCAGACGCGCTCCAGATTCGCAAACACCTGGCGTGCTTCGCGCTGCAATTTGGACGCGTCGTGCGACGGCAGCGCGGCACGCACCACGTGCGCCGCGATGCCCTGATCGAACTCGGCGACGCCCTTCAGGCCAGTGGCGAACACCCATCGTCCGGCGCGCACCCCTGGGGCGTAGCGGAAGCCGCCCGGCTCGATCGTCACGGGCAGCAGCGGCGTCACGGCAATGCTCGCAATCGACATCGGGAACTCCACGACAGGCAGGCTGCAAACTTACAGCAATCGTCGGGAAGGCGTAGTCTGTTCGCGCAGATCACCCACGAAACATCGCCGCCTCGGCGCAGAGCTTGCTTGGTGCTTCGCACTGGATAGTCGCGGCATTCACAGTCACCTCGCTCGGAGTCGCCGGATCATGCCTTTCCTCCCTTTGCGCACGGCAATCCTCACGCTGCTGCTCGCCTTCCCGGGTGCCGTCTACGCGGCCGATGCGCCGAGCGACTACCCGCGCCGTCCGGTACGCTTCGTCAACCCGTTCCCGCCAGGCGGCAGCAGCGACCCGTTTGCGCGCATCCTCGCCGATGCGCTCGGGCGCACGCTGGGTCAGACCTTCGTGGTCGACAACCGCGGCGGCGGCAACGGCAACATCGGCACCGCGCTGGTGGCCAAGGCGCAACCCGACGGTTACACGCTCGCGTTCGCGTCGGGCACGACGTTCACCGTCAATCCTTCGGTCTACAAATCGCAGGGCTTCGATCCGAAGGTCGACCTCGACCCGGTGGCAATGGTCGGCAGCGTCCCCAACGTGCTGGTCGTGCATCCGTCGATGCCGGTGCGCACGCTGGCCGAATTCACGCAGTACGCGAAAGGCCGCAACGGCGAGCTCAACTATGCCTCGGCCGGCAACGGCAGCAGCATGCATCTGGCCGGCGAGCTGTTCCAGAACATGACCGGCGCGAAGATGCAGCACGTGCCGTTCGTCTCCCCCGGACAGGCGACGCAGGACACGCTCGCCAACCGCACGCAGCTGATCTTCCATCTGGTCGCCGCGGTCGCGCCGCAGGTGCAGGCGGGCAGCCTGCGCGCGCTCGCGGTGCTCGCGCCCGGACGTTCAAGCGGGTTGCCCGACGTGCCGACGAGCCGCGAGGCCGGCATGCCCGGACTCGAAGCGGGAACGTGGTACGCGGTGATGGCGCCGCGCGGCACGCCGAAGCCGATCGTCACGCGCCTGAACGAGGCGATCAATCGCAGTCTCGAAGAACCCGCACTGCGCAAACGCGTGATGGAGCTGGGCCTCACCGTCGAGACCGGCACGCCGCAGGCGGTCAGCGCACGCATCGCGCGCGATGCACCGCGCTGGGCCGAACTCACGCGCACACTCGGCCTGCGCCTCGACTGAGGCGCTGTCCCCACGCCCTGCTACCGCTCGAGCGACTCGGCTGCGTCCATCAGATCGTAGTGCTCGAACGGCTGGTGAATCCACGGATTCTCCGGCAGGTAATGCACGAAGTAGTCCGGCTTCACGATCGACACCGCCTTGTACCAGAGCACGGCGGTGCGCACCCCCTCGGTCGTCGAGAAATGCGCTTCGAGGTGACGCTTGACGACGTCGAGCGTGATGCCTGAATCGACCAGATCGTCGACCAGCAGGATGTTCGACCCCAGCCGCGCGGTCGTCATCGTCAGATGCTCGGCGACACGGATGTGTCCGCGCACCGTGCCCCCCTCACCCCCGTACGACTGGGTCGAGATGATCGCGAGCGGAATGTCGAAGATGCGCGACAACGTGTCGCCCACGCGCAGACCACCGCGCGCGATGCAGACGATCTGATCGAAGCGCCAACCCGACCGGCCGACAGCGCGCGCCAGCGTCTCGGTGGCGCGGCGATACTCGTCCCAGCACACGTACAGGTCGGCCATTGGCGCTTCGCGGTTGTTCAGGCGTTGAACGGATGCCGCAGCACGATCGTCTCGTCGCGATCGGCGCCGGTCGAGATCAGATCGATCGGCACCCCGCAGATCGACTCGATGCGCTTGAGATAGTTGCGCGCCGCATCGGGCAACGCGTCGAACGCGCGGATGCCCACCGTGCTCGCGCTCCACCCCGGCACTTCTTCATAGATCGGTTCGCAGCGCGCGAGGTTCTCGGCGCCGAACGGCAGGATGTCGACCTCGGCGCCGTCGATCCGGTAGCCGACGTTGATCTGCAGCGTCTCCATGCCGTCGAGTACATCGAGCTTGGTCACGCACAACCCGGACAGACCGTTGATCTGGATTGCACGTTTCAGCGCCGCCGCATCGAACCAGCCGCAGCGACGCGGGCGCCCGGTGACCGAGCCGAACTCGTTGCCGCGTGCGGCGATATGCCGGCCGATATCGTCGTCGAGTTCAGTCGGAAACGGGCCGGAGCCGACGCGCGTCGTGTACGCCTTGGTGATGCCGAGCACGTAGTGCAGCAGGTGCGGGCCCATCCCCGAACCGACCCCCGCCGCGCCGGCGACGCAGTTGCTCGAGGTGACGAACGGATAGGTGCCGTGGTCGACATCGAGCAGCGTGCCCTGCGCGCCCTCGAACAGCAGGTTCTTGCCCGCGCGATGCGCCTCGTAGAGCATCCGCGGCACGTCGGCGACCATCGGCTTCAGCTTCTCGGCGAGCAGCATCGTCTCGTCGAGCGTCTGCTGGAAATCGACCGTCGGCGCCTTGAAGTAGTGCTTCAGCACGAAGTTGTGATAGTCGAGCACCTCGCCCAGCTTGGCGGCGAAGCGTTCGCGATAGAACAGATCCTGCACCCGCAGCGCGCGGCGCGCGACCTTGTCCTCGTACGCCGGCCCGATGCCGCGGCCGGTCGTGCCAATCTTGTTCTCGCCGCGCGCGGCCTCGCGCGCATGGTCGATCGCAACATGATGCGGCAGGATCAGCGGGCACGCCTCGCTGATGCGAAGGCGCGAGCGCACGTCGACGCCGGCCGCCTCGAGTTCGGCGATCTCGCGGATCAGCGCGTCGGGCGACACGACGACGCCGTTGCCGATGAAGCACGCGACGCCTTCGCGCAGGATGCCGGACGGGATCAGCCGAAGGATCGTCTTGCGCCCGTCGATGACCAGCGTGTGGCCGGCGTTGTGACCGCCCTGGAAGCGCACCACCGCCTGCGCGTGGTCGGTCAGCCAATCGACGATCTTGCCCTTGCCTTCGTCGCCCCATTGCGAGCCGATGACTACGACGTTTCTGCCCATGATTTTCGTCCCGAGGGTTCGCTGTGCGGTGAAGGGTGAAAGTTGCGACGTCGTGCCGAAGTCTGGCGCGCGGCGGTTCAGGCGCGCAGCGGTTCGACGCGCCAGGCGCCATCGCGCTCGACCAGCGCCCGGTCGCAGTTCAATTCCGCAATCGGTCGATCGGTGCCGGGCAGATCGACGACGACGACCTCGCCTGCGGCGCGTAACGCCTCGATCGCCGTGTTCAACGAGGCCCGAACATCTGCCGGCGCCAGAACGGCACCGGGCAGCGCGCCGGCGTCGATGATCGACGCCAGATCGAACAGATCGAGACTGAAGCCGGTGGCCGGACGCGCGCGGCCGAACGCACGACCGACATCGTCGTAGCGCCCGCCCCCGGCGATCGCGGTCGCATGACCCGCGATGTAGGCTGCGAACACCACACCGCTGTGATAGTGGTAGCCACGCAGTTCGGCCAGGTCGAAATGGAGCGTCGCCGCACCCGTGGGCGTCGCCGCCGCCATCGCCGCGAGTTCGGCGAGTGCGCGTGCAATCTCGGGCAACGACGGCAGCTGGCTGCGTGCCGCGGCGAGCACCTGATCATCCCCGTACAGGTGCGGCAGGCGGCGCAGCGCCTCGCGCCATGGGGCGTCGATGTGTTCACTCAGCGCATGCACCAGCGGTACGTCCTTCGACTGCAACGCCGCGAACAGCCGGGACTCGAGCGGTGCGTCGATCTGCGCGCGCGCGGCGAGTGCGCGAAACACCGCGACGTGACCGAGGTCGAGATGCACCTGTTCGACGCCCAACGCGGCCAGCGCCTTAAGCATCAACTGCTGGATCTCGATATCGCTCTCGACGGTCGAGTGACCGAACAGCTCGGCGCCGAGTTGCAGCAGTTCGCGCCGCCCGGTGTCGGATGCAGGCAGCGTGTGCAACACGCTGCTGCAATAGGCGTAGCGCGCGACGCCTTCGCGTTGCGTGAGATAGGCGTCGATACGCGCCACTTGCGGCGTGATATCGGCGCGCAGCCCCATCAGCCTGCCGCTCACCTGGTCGACCAGCTTGAATGTCTTCAGATCCAGATCGACGCCGGTGCCCACGCGCAACGAATCGACGTACTCGAGCAGTGGCGGCATCACCAGCTGATAGCCGTGAGTGCGCAGCAGTTCGAGCAGGCGCCGACGAAACGACTCCACCCGCTGCGCGACAGGCGGCAGGACATCCTCGATATGAGCGGGCAGTAGCCAATTACGCATCGGTGCGAACCCGGTCGACAAGACGGAACGACGGCGCGGCAAACGAACGACGCGAAACGACCGCGTCGTGGCCCCCCGGCAAACCATCTATTCTAATGGACCCAGTACAGCAGCAGAAGGCCGGCGATCATCGCGGTCAGGCCGATGAAGCGAAGCTGGTGGTCGGGCAGCGTGGTCAGCTTGAGAAAGGTCTCCCGCCACACCTGCGGCGCGAGAAATGGCAGCACCCCTTCGAGCACCAGCAACAGCGCCAGTGCGACGAGGAGTGCGCTACCGAGTTCCGACACCGGTCAAAGCGGGGGTGGCGGGCGACTCGACGGTTGGGCTCATCGAGCCGGAGACCCGGGCCCACGGAAGTAGCGGAAGAACTCGGAATTCGGCTCGAGCACGAACACGTTGTTGCGCCCGGCGAAACTCGACTTGTAGGCCTCCAGGCTGCGGTAGAACGCGAAGAACTCACCGTTCGACTGGAACGCGCTCGTATAGGTTGCCGACGCGCGCGCGTCGCCCTCGCCCTTCACGCGCTGCGCATCGCGAAACGCCTCGGCCAGAATGATCTCGCGCTGCCGGTCGGCGTCGGCACGGATCTTCTCGCCTTCGGCGGACCCCGTCGAGCGCAATTCGTTGGCGACCCGCTTGCGTTCGGCTTCCATCCGCCGGTAGACCGATTCGCTGACTTCCTGCGGGAAGTCGACACGCTTGATCCGCACGTCGACGACTTCGACGCCGATCGCACGTGCATCGGTATCGGCCCGTTCGCGCATCACCTGCACGAGTTTTTCGCGCTCGCCCGAGATCACTTCGTTCACCGTGCGCGACCCGAACTCGGAGCGCAGGCTCGAGTTGATCGTCTGCGACAGCCTGTTGACCGCCGCCGCTTCATTACCCTGCACGCTGATGAAGTACTGGCGCACGTCGACGATCCGCCACTTGACGAACGAATCGACGAGCACGTTCTTCTTCTCGGAGGTCTGGAAGCGCTCCGGCTCCGGCGCGTCGATGGTCAGGATACGCCGGTCGAAAAAGCGCACCGTGTCGAGCAGCGGGATCTTGAAATTCAGGCCGGGTTCTTCGACGACCTTGGCAATCGTGCCCAGGCGCAGCACGATCGCGCTCTGCCGCTGATCGACCACGAACACGCTCATGCTGAAGATCACCAGAACGAGCAGCAGCGCAGCGATGAGAATCGCGGGGTTGTTCTTCATTGACGTTGCTCCCGTTCGCGGCTGCGGAAAGCATCGCGCGAACGTGCGGTCTCGGCGGTAGCGGCGGGGTCGGTAGGCGCAGGCTTGGTCACGGCACCGGGATCGGGTGGTATCACCGGTACACCGGTCGCCCCCGCGCCCGCGCCCGCCAACAGGCGATCGAGCGGCAGGAACAGCAAATTGCTGCCCTGGCGCTGGTCGACGACGACCTTGGTCGCGTTGGTCATCACCTGGGTCAGCGCATCGATGTACAGCCGATCGCGCGTGACCTTCGGCGCCTTGTTGTATTCATCGACGACCAGACGGAAGCGCGTCGCTTCACCCTCGGCGGTCGCGATCACGCGCTGCTTGTAGCCCTCGGCCTCTTCGGCCAGGCGCGATGCGGCTCCGCGCGCCTTGGGAATGATGTCGTTGGCGTACGCTTCACCCTCGTTCTTCTGGCGCTCGCGGTCCTGGCCGGCCTTCACCGCGTCGTCGAACGAGGCCTGCACCTGCTCGGGCGGTTGCGCGCTCTGCATCGTCACGTTGCTGATCAGGATGCCGACCTGGTAGCGATCGAGCACCGCCTGCATGTTTTTCTGCACGTCGGCCTGCACACCACCGCGGTCCTCGTACAGCACCGCATCCATGTTGCGCAACCCCACGACCTGGCGGATCGCAGTCTCGGCGGCCTGCAGCACCGTCTCTTCGGGCGTGCGCACGTTCAGCAGGAAGTCGCGCCCGGACGCCAACGTGTACTGCACCGCGAACTGCACGTCGATGATGTTCTCGTCGTCGGTCAGCATCAACGACTCGCGCAGCACCTTGTTGCGCGGATTGTTGCGATAACCGATCTCGAGCGTGCGCACGCCTGACACGTTGACGACCTCGGCGCGCTCGATCGGCCACGGCAGATGCCAGCGCGGTCCCGGGTTGGTTTCGCCGGCGAACTTGCCGAAGCGCAGGACGACACCGCGCTCTGCCGGCGCGACGATATAGATGCCGCTCGCCACCCAGAGCAGAAACACGATGCCGGCGAGGATCAGAGCGCCGTTTCGCCACTGACCCGGCGAGAAGCTCGGAGTGCCGCCACCGCCCGGACCCGACCCGTCCGGCCGCTGTCCCAGGGGCTTGCGCCGGCTGCCGAGCAGCTCGTTCAGCTTGCGGTTGAAGCGCCGCCAGAGTTCGTCGAGATCGGGCGGTCCCTGGTTGTTGCCGCCGCCGCTACCGCCCCCGCCACCGCGCTTGCCCCACTGATTGTCGTTCATTCCCATCGCTACCTGCTCCTGGCGCCTGCATCGACGCTTCTCGGTCTGTTGTTCGTCCACGGTTCGCCATCGACGCCCTGCGCGACGACTTCATCATTGTGCTGGTCCCGGCGTTCTTCAAGGGCCTCGGTCTCCCCACCTGCCGGGTCGCGCGCCCAGTGCAGGGTCGGCTGGTCGGCGGCGAAGAAATCGTCGAGCGCGGTGCGCAGCAGATCCACCCCCGCACCGGTCAGGGCAGACAGCGACACGCTGGTGAGCCCGCCGAGCTCATCGCGCACGAGTTTAGGTTCGATCGATACCCGATCGATCTTGTTGCATACGAGGATCTGCGGCACCGAATCGGCGCCGATCTCGGCCAATACCCGATTCACTTCGCGAATCTGGCGATCACGGTCACTGCTCGCGAAGTCGACCACATGCAGCAGGAGATCGGACTGCGCGGTCTCGGTCAACGTCGCGCGAAATGCCGCGACGAGTTCATGCGGCAGGTCGCGGATGAAGCCGACGGTGTCGGAGAGCACGATGTTGCGACCGGCGGGCGTGAACAGCCGTCGACTGGTGGTGTCGAGCGTCGCGAACAGTTGATCGGCGGCGTACGTGCCGGCGTGGGTCAGCGCGTTGAACAGCGTCGACTTGCCTGCGTTCGTGTAACCGACAAGCGATACCGACAGCGCCGCACCGCGACCGCGCGCCCGACGTTGCGTCGCGCGTTGACGTTCGACTTTCGACAGTTTCTCGCGCAGCACCTTGACGCGCTTGCCAAGCAGCCGGCGGTCGGTCTCGAGCTGCGTCTCGCCCGGGCCGCGCAGGCCGATACCACCCTTCTGCCGCTCGAGGTGGGTCCAACCCCGCACCAGACGCGTCGCGAGATGGTCGAGCTGCGCCAGTTCGACCTGGAGCTTGCCTTCGTGACTGCGCGCCCGCTGCGCGAAGATGTCGAGGATCAGCGTGGTACGGTCGATCACCCGGCATTCGAGCGCACGCTCGAGGTTGCGTTCCTGTGCCGGCGAAAGATCGTTGTTGAACAACACCAGCGATGCCTCGAGTTCGACACGGCTCGCGCTGATCTCGGCCACCTTGCCCGAGCCGGCATAGGTCGACGGGTCGATGCGGTTGCGGCCACCACCGATCACGCCGACGACCTGCAGACGCGCAGACGCCGCCAGCTCGTGCAGCTCGGCCAGGCTTTCTTCGTAATCGCGCTCGGAAGAACCGAGTGCGACGAGCAGCGCGCGGCTGCCCGTATCGGGCCGTTCGAACATCCGGCGGTCAGTGGCTCAGTACGGGATGCAGCGAGTGCAACATCCGCACAGGAGCGCCAATGGTAACGATGGGAATCAGCTATCCGCCGGCGCGTCGTACTGGATGCTCACCGAGCGCGCTGGCACGACGGTGGAGATCGCGTGTTTGTACACCATCTGCGTGACGGTGTTCTTCAACAGTACGACGTATTGATCGAACGATTCGATCTGGCCTTGCAACTTGATGCCGTTCACGAGGTAGATTGAAACAGGTACATGCTCCTTGCGGAGCGTATTCAGAAATGGGTCCTGCAACAGCTGTCCCTTAGCGCTCACCTGACATTCCTCGCTTATTTTTGACGACTCACTTTACTGGATTTTCAGCACCAAAGCCACCTAACGCGCCGCAACACGCAGTGTCGAGGGTGCACTGTTTCGAGGCGTCAAGCGCCCGAACGCGTGCTCTCGTTCGACGGCGCTGACGCTGACCGCTCAGCGTTGCCGCGCGCCGTAAGGATTGGTGCCGCTCTTGAACTGAATGCGCAGCGGAGTGCCTTCGAGCCGGAACGTTGCCCTGAACATGTGCTCGAGGTAGCGCCGATAACTGGCCGGCACCGCATCGAGCGAATTGCCGTGGATCACGACGATCGGGGGATTCAATCCGCCCTGATGCGCATAGCGCAACTTCGGCCGCGAGAAGCCCGAGCGCGGCGGCCCCTGGCGTTCGACAGCCGCGAGCAACGCGCGCGTGAGCTTGGGCGTCGGCATGCGCAGCGTCGCGGCGCGATAGGCGG
>JACMMK010000272.1 GCA_014379045.1 Burkholderiales bacterium | reverse complement strand
GGGGCGCGCGTTCGCTGAGCGTGCGGCGCCAGGCGCGCGCACCCGCCACGCCCTGGAACAGTCCGAGCATGTGGCGCGTGATCGAGGTGAGGGGCGTGCCCTGGGCGAGCTGACCGCAGGCGTAGTCGATCATCGTTTCGACCACCTCGCCGGCGTTCAGTGTCGGCGCCACTGCGGCATCGACGGGCGACGATGCCGGCTCGTCGAACAACGCGCGATCGACCTCCGCAAGCAGCCATGGAGAGTAGTAGGCGGCGCGTCCGAGCATCACGCCGTCGACCCGGTCGAGCGCCGCCTGCGCAGCGCCGAGCGTGGTCAGGCCGCCGTTCAGCACGATCGCCAGGTGCGGTCGGTCGCGCTTCAACTGGTCGACCACCGCATAGCGCAACGGCGGGATCTCCCGGTTGTCCTTGGGGCTGAGGCCATCGAGCCAGGCATTGCGCGCGTGCACGACGAGCGTCGTGCAGCCGGCCTGCACGACGGCATCGACGAGCCGATACAGGCGCTCGGTGGAATCGTCGCGATCGATGCCGATCCGGGTCTTGACCGTCACCGGGATCCGCACCGCACTGGTCATCGCCGCGACGCAGTCGGCGACCAGCGCGGGCTCGGCCATCAGGCAGGCGCCGAAACGCCCCGACTGGACCCGGTCGCTGGGACAGCCGACGTTGAGGTTCACTTCGTCGTAGCCCTCGGCCTCGGCGAGGCGTGCGCATTGCGCGAGCGCTGCGGGGTCGCTGCCGCCGAGTTGGATCGCGACCGGATGCTCGCTGGGGTCGAAGCGCAGGAAACGTCGACGGTCACCGTGCAGCAGCGCGCCGGTCGTGATCATCTCGGTATAGAGCCGCGCGCGGCGCGAGAGCTGACGGAGGAAATAGCGCGCGTGACGATCGGTGAGATCCATCATCGGCGCCACGCAGAAGCGATGCGCGGTCGAGGGGACGCACGCCGTGTCGGGTCGCGCGGGACTCAGCGGCGGAGGGGACGAAACAGAAGAGGACACGGGACGATCGGCAGACATCGGGCGGGGCGGCGCATTGTGGTGCATGGGGCGGTGGCCTGTCGCGCTGAAATAGCGTCGGCCGCGCGATCGCGACAGGTCGCGTCATGGAGTGCGTCGTCGATCGAGCCACGCACCGAGGCACTGAGCAGCGAGAAAGCGCGCGTGAACCACGTCGAAACGGCCTAGAATTATCGCATCAGACCGATGTGGAGACCGCCATGATCGCCGCAGGAGCCGCACGATGAAGCTCGAGGGCAAAGTAGCACTGGTCACCGGCGCGGCCAGCGGCATCGGACGCGCGATCGTCGAGACCTTCGCCCAGGCGGGCTGCGCGGTGGCGATCGCCGACCTCAACCTGGCGGGCGCGGAGGCGGTGGCCGAGGCCATCACGGCCGACGGCGGGCGCGCGCTCGGCGTGTCGATGGATGTCACCGACGAGGCACAGGTCGAGGCCGGTTTCGACGCGTGCATGAACGCGTTCGGCCACATCGATGTACTGGTCTCGAACGCGGGGATCCAGATCGTCAAGGCGGTGCAGGATTTCGAGTTCGCCGAATGGCGCAAGATGATCGCGATCCACCTGGACGGCGCGTTCCTGTGCACGCGCGCTGCGCTGAAGCGCATGTACGCGGCCGATCGGGGCGGCGTACTGCTCTATATGGGCTCGGTCCACTCGAAGGAAGCCTCGGCGCTGAAGGCGCCGTATGTCGCCGCGAAACACGCGCTCGTCGGGCTCGCGAAGACGGTGGCGAAAGAGGGTGGTCCGAAGGGCGTGCGCACCAACGTCATCTGCCCGGGATTCGTCAAGACGCCGCTGGTGCTGAAACAGATTCCCGACCTCGCGCGCGAACACGGCATGACCGAGGAAGAGGTGGCGAAAAAGATCATGCTGAAAGAGACGGTCGACGCCGAGTTCACCACGCTCGACGACGTTGCGCAGACTGCGTTGTTCCTGGCGAGCTTCCCCACCAATGCGCTGACCGGACAGTCGGTGATCGTCAGCCACGGCTGGCATATGGAGTGACCAAGGAAGAAGTGACCCACGGCAGCAGTCACCGCCGGAAGTAGACCGACCGAAGTGACTGACCACGTTTCCCGCCACCGCGCGATGCTTCACGGAGCAGGATATTGACCGAACCGAACCCCGCATCCGCTGCCCCGGTCTATTTCGAAGACATGATCGTAGGCAAGCATTTCAACACCGCGTCGCTCACGCTCGACGAGGCCGAGATGGTCCGCTTCGCACGCGAGTTCGATCCGCAGCCGATCCACACCGATCCGATCGTCGCGCGCGATTCGCTGTTCGGCGGCTTGATTGGCAGCGGCTGGTACACCGCCGCGCTGACGATGAAACTGGTGGTCGGCGGCGCCCTGCGCCCCGATGACCGGGCATGGATCGGCCTTGGCATCGAACTGTTGCGCTGGCCGGTACCGACGCGTCCCGGCGATACGCTGTCGGCGGTCATGGAAATTCTCGAGGCGCGCGCGTCGAACTCGCGCCCGGATCGAGGCATCGTCAAGCTGCGCACGCTCACCTACAACCAGAAACGCGAGGTGATGCAGGAGCTCGTCGCCAACGTGCTGGTGCCGCGGCGCGCCGCGGCGTAGACGCCTTACGCAGAGCACCTTCAGTTTTTGGCAGACCGGCCGTTACCGAATCACCGCGTAGCGGTTGTCGGGTTTCGGACGTGCACTGTTGCGCGCCCCGGGCATCCCGTCCGCCCCGAGAGCCATGTCTTGAGCGAGAACCCGCTTTTCTTTCACGAACCTCCCGAGCGTGCTGGTTCGCCCGCAGCGACTCCCGTACCGGACGCCGAGGCGCCGTGGATCGCGCGCGCCGAACGGCGCGTGCTGGCGGTCATGTTCGCCGATGTCAGCAACAGCACCGCCCTTTACGCCCATCTCGGCGACCCCCTCGCCAAAGCGGCGATCGACGCCTGCTTCGAACGCATCCTGCTGGTTCTGCCCAAGTTCGACGGCCGGCTGGTCAAGACCATCGGCGACGAAGTGCTGTGCGTGTTTCCGACGGTCGACCAGGCCGTGCTCGCCGCGAGCGAGATGCAGGTGGCGATGTCGGAGCGCGAATTCGGGGGCCAGACGATCCAGCTTCATATCGGGTTGCACTACGGCCCGGCGCTGGTGTCGGTGAACGATGTCTTCGGCGATACGGTCAACGTCGCCGGCTACCTGACGGCGGTCGCCGGCGCCGAGCAGATCCTCGCCAGCGAGGCCGCCGCGGCGCAACTCGGCCTGACCTTGAAGCGCTGCGTGCGACCGGTGTTCCGGGCGCTGCTCAAAGGGTCGCAGCGCGAGACCACCGTCTATCAGGTCGTCTGGTCGCGCGACGACGGCGAACTCACCAGCGCCAACATCGACCACCGGTTGCCGCCGGATATGGGCGCGCTCGTCCTCGATCTCGGCGCGCAGACGTTCGAGGTCAATGTCGAGCGGCCGATCTTGCGCATCGGGCGCTCGCCCAAGTGCGATCTGGTCGCGAAGCACGACAAGGTGTCGCGCCAGCACCTGCTGATCCAGCTTCGTCGAACGTCGTTCTATCTGATCGACCAGAGCATCAACGGCACCTGGATCACGCGCGAGTCTGGCGATGAATACCATCTGTTGCGCTCTGAAGTGATCCTGTCGGGTGCCGGCGTCATCTCGCTCGGCTGTCCGCAGGACGCGGCGCCCGAGCGCAGGATCGTGTTCAGACAGGACCGCCGTTCGGCGTTCCGGTTGAGCGATGGCAAGGCCGATGTGTTGCCGTTCCCCGGCGCCCGGCGCCGACCCGATCTCGAATAGGGGAAGTGCTGGCCGGCGCCTAAGCCGGATCGCGCGCGGCGTGCGCCACCGCGGATGCCTGCGGCAGCTCGCCCACTTTCCAGGCAAGACCGAGCACCCGATCGATATGCGTCGGCGTCAACACTTCCTCGGCGAGGCCGCGGAACTTGGCATCGAGATCCGCATCGCTCAGCGGCCGCGCGAGGCTGCCGATCGCGTTCTCGATGCGCTGGCTCAGCATCCGGCCATCGACCAGTTTCACCTCCACACGCGTCTGGTCCTCGTGCATCGTCGGGTCGATCGTCGCGCTGACCTTGTCGCGCAGCGCGACCACGCGCGGATCGCGCACGATCGCATCGCTGTACTCGCGCTCGCCCGCCGCGCCGAACAACAGGCCCGCGGCGGCCGAGTGGAACACGCTGAACTTGCCTTCGAGTCCGGTCTGCGGCGTCTTCTTGCCGGTCAGCTCGAGCACCAGCGGATGCACGTACGCATGTACCGAAGCGACCTCGGCGCCGGTCAGACGGTGTTCGTTGCGAAGCTGCACGCAGGCATCGATGATCGGGTGGATGACGATGCCGCAGGCGAAGGGCTTGTAGGTGTTGAGGTCGATTTCGAACGAGCCGCCGAGGCCTTCGGTGATCGCTGCCGGATCGAATTTCGTCGACAGCACGTGCGCGAACCCGCGCGGTGCCTCGATGCCACGGTCCGAGCTGGTGAAGTCCTTCTCCGCCAACAGCGCGGCGACGAGCCCGTTCTTGGCGGCATTGCCGGGGTGGAACGGCTTGCACATCGTGCCGAACATCTCGCGCAGTCCAGACGCCTGGGTGGCCGCGATGCCGAGCGCCCACACCATCTGCTGTTCGTTCAATCCGAGCAGTCTGCCGCACGCGGCCGCCGAACCGAAGACCCCGGCCGTGCCGGTGATGTGCCAGCCTCGGTCGTAGTGTTCCGGGTACACCGAATTGCCGATCCGACATTCGACCTCGACGCCCAGCACCAGCGCGTGCAGAAATTCCGCTCCGCTGACCGGCCGGTATTCGGCGAGCGCGAGGATCGCCGAGCACACCGGTCCCGCCGGATGGATGACGGTCTTCAGGTGCGTGTCGTCGAAATCGAACATGTGCGAACTGATGCCGTTCAACAGGGCCGCATGCAAGATGTCGAGTCGTTCCGCGCGTCCGAGCACGCTCGCCTGTGCCGGTCCGGCCATCGGTCCCAGCGCAGCCAGTGCGATGTCGAGTGTCGCGTGGCGCGATCCTCCGATCGCGCACCCGAGCCAGTTGACGAAGGTGCGGGTCGCGTGATGGCGCGTGGCGGCAGGGATGCGCTCGTACTGCGATTCGAGTACGTAGCGGGCGAGCGTGCGGGTGACTTCCATCGGCGACTCCTGTGGCGCTGGGCGCTTGCCCACGTGAAAAAGCCGCGATTCTATCGAAGCGCGGCCAAAGCGAAGAAGCCGCGATTCTTCTGTCCGCGGCTGGGGTTCCGAGTTGACGCGCGGCGCGGGCGAGAGTCTCGCCCGACGCCGCCCGGCCGTTGCTCAGGCGGTTGCGGTCTCTTTCGACTGCGCGCCGAACTGCGACACCGACAGCGTCCCCTCGGCCACGCCGTCTTCGACGTTCTCGTCCGGAAAGATCAGTTCGATCTTGTTGCCGACGGGATCAGTCGCGAAGATCTGGTAGCCCGCCGTCGCGACGTTCTGTTCCTCGAACGCGATGCCGAGCGTATGCAGACGCTTGCGATACTCCTGCACGCCGGAGGCCCAGTACGCGGTGTGATCGTAGCCCGAATGCGCCTGATCGATTCCCGACCAGTCTTCGTCGAAACGCACGACGACATGGACCAGCGGGTGGTCGCCGTCGTAGAGCCAGATGCCCTTGGACGGGAATGCGGGCCGATAACCGACCTTGAAGCCCAGGACGCCGCCGTAGAAGCGCTCGATCTTCGGCAGATCGGACTCACGGCAACCGATGTTGATGTGGTGTATCTGCACAACGCGCGGTGTGGCCACGGATGTCTCCTTGTCGAATGCGGCTCGGTCGAACCGCAGGGATGGTGCACCAGTACCTCGACTCTACTCCAGAGTCAGTCGATGCGAATTTTCGCGGCCTTCACGACCCGCGCCAGCTTGTCGATCTCGGTCTTGATCATCGCGCCGAATTCCTCCGGCGTGCTGCCGACGATCTCGGCGCCGACATTGGTCAGTCGCTCGCGGGTATCGGGCTCGCGCAGGATGCGCACCATCTCGCCGTTGATCCGCGTCACGAGTTCGCGCGGCGTGCCGGCCGGGACCAGAATGCCGTTCCACGAGTTGTTCGCGTAACCGGGCAGCCCCGACTCGGCGACCGTCGGCACGGTGGGCAACACCGGCGTGCGCGTGGCCGTGCTGACCGCCAGCGCGCGCAGCCTGCCCGCCTTGACATGCGGCGTCGCGCTGATGGTGTTCTCGAACAGCATCGAGATCTGCCCGCCGAGCAGATCCACGAGCGCGGGCGCCGAACTCTTGTACGGCACGTGCACCATGTCGAGCTCGGCCAGTTGCCGGAACATCTCGCCCGAGATGTGTCCGAGCCCGCCCGAGCCTGACGAACCGAAGGTGAGTTCGCCCGGTCGTTTGCGCGCGAGCGCGATCAGTTCCTTGACGGACTTCACCGGCAGCGACGGGTGTACCACCAGCACCGCCGGCGAATTGGTGAGATGGATGACCGGCGCGAAGTCCTTCAGCATGTCGAACGGCAGCATGTACAGCGAGGGGTTCACCGCGATCGTGCCGACGGTGGCGATCACCCAGGTATAGCCGTCCGGCGGCGACTTGACCGCCACCTCCATGCCGATGTTGCCGTTCGCGCCGCCGCGGTTCTCGATCACCACCTGCTGTCCCCAGGATTCGGTGATCTTCTGCGCGAGCAGCCGGGCGGTCTGGTCGGTCGGGCCGCCCGGCGTGAACGGCACGATCAGGCGGATCGGTTTTACCGGGTAGGTGAGTTGGGCGAGCCCCGCCGGTGAGGTGGTTGCGAGCCATGCCGCGAGCACGGCAGCGACTGCTGCATGGACCTTTGCGCGCAGAGCCGATCGTTCGCTCACGTGCGTTACGCCGATGATTCGCATGACGCTCCTCCTGAAATTGGCCTGGGGCTCTTGTAGGGACCAATGTAGCGGAAAAACGGGTGCTGCTTCGGCTTTTGGCCGCAGACGGATGCTGCCGTCGAGGGCAAGTGCCGCGCCCGATGTTACTGATCGGTCGGCGCGAAGCCGCTTTCGAGAATCAAGGCGCGCCCGCGGGCCGACGTGATCAGCGTGAAGAACTGCTCGCCCAGGTCTGGTGCCGTCGACCGCGCCGCACGCGCCACGCCGTACTCGGTGATCACCTGCAGCGGCGACGGCACTTCGCCGATCAACGTGATCGTCGGGATCGGCCTGATCTCGCTCACCTGGGTGACGCCGATCGAGCCGTCGATGCGCTGCGCGCCGAGCCAGGTCATCGACGCATTGCCGTTCGGGAAGTGCCGGATCCGATCGGCGAGCTGCTCCCGGATCCCCATCGCGATCAGCGCATTGTCGAAATTGCGTCCGGCCGAGGCGATCGCCGGATCGGGATAGACGATCAGCCGCGCGGCGAGCATCGCTGCGCGCAGCGCGTCCACCGTCGACACGTCGACCCCGGGATGGCCGTTCGGTACCACCACGCCCATGCCGACGCGACCGAGCGTGCGCTGCGAACCGGCGACGACCCAGCCCGAGACCGCGAGCTCGTCGAGCATCCCGGGCGTGAGCAGGATCACGTCGGCGGGTTCGCCGGCGAGCACGCGCGCCTTCTGCTGACCGACCGCGCCGAAGGTGACGTGCACCGTCATTCCGGTCGACTGCTCGAACTCCGGTGCGAGCGCGCTCACCACCGCCTGCATCGCACCGGCACTGATGATGTGCAGCGT
This sequence comes from Burkholderiales bacterium, assembly GCA_014379045.1. Lineage (GTDB taxonomy): Bacteria > Pseudomonadota > Gammaproteobacteria > Burkholderiales > CAIKXV01 > CAIKXV01. The sequence goes on along the minus strand of JACMMK010000272.1, from coordinate 5,711 downwards.
GTCGGCGCCCGGACCTCGACTCAAAGCCTGACCTCGTTCACCAGCGGCGTGCCCTTCAGGTAGCGGTCGAGATTGGTCAGGAAGATCTCGCCCGCGCGCCGGTCGTTGCCGTCGGACGCCGACGAATTGTGCGGGGTGCAGATCACGTTGGGCATGTCCCACAGCGGCGACTCGGGCGCGAGCGGCTCGACGTCGAATACGTCGAGGTAGGCACCGCCGAGATGGCCGCTCTCGAGCGCGGCGATCAGGTCTTTCTCGACCACCACCGGACCGCGCGCGACATTGAGCAGGTGCGTGCCCTTCTTCATCAGCGCGAAGCGCCGCGCATTCATCAGTCCGCGCGTCTCGTCGGTCAGCGGACAACAGAGCATCAGCCAGTCGCAGGTCGGCAGCAAACGATCGAGTTCGGACGGCGGCACGATCTCGTCGACGGCGTCGTCGGCGCGCTTCGGACTGCGGCGCACGCCGATCACCTTCAGGCCGAGTGCCTTCGCGATCGGCGCGGTGTAGCCGCCGATCGAGCCCACGCCGACGATGACCAGCGTCTGGCCGCGCAGGTCCTTCGGCGCGCGCTCGTCGCGCAGCGCATCCCACTGGTGCGCGCGCTGCGCCGGCTGCCAGCTCATGAAACCGCGCGAGAGCATCAGGATCGCGCCGATCGCGGTCTGGGCGATCGGCTCGGCATGGGTGCCGGCGCCGGTCGAGATCCGGATGCCGCGTTCGAGCAGTTCGCTGTAGATCGGCCGGTCGATGCCCGCACTCGGGATCTGCAGCCACTTGAAGCCCTTCGATTTCTCGACCGGGTCGAAGAAATGCGGACACGCCTCGGGCACCGGCGCGTAGTGACCGGAGTGCGAGACGGAACCGAACCGGATGTCGCGCGACAGGTAGGCGATGTCGATCGTCGAGGCGACATCCTCGGGCAGATACTCGATGTTCGTCGCGAGGCGAACGAGATTGAAGGTCGTCGCGTTCGCCTTCGCGATCGCGTCGAGGCGCGCCGCATGTTCATCGATGAACTTGTGCGACATCATCAGGGTCGGCATTAAGGACGGGCTCCGGGGATGAGGTAGAGGGATCGGAATGGGGTTGGTGCGCGTTACCGTGCATCGACGCCGCACGCAGATGAGACCGTTGACAAGGAACGAACGAGTGAACGAGTGAACGAGTGAACGCATGAACGCGGCAGCGCAGGCGGGCGTCGCGCGGCTGCAGCGCTATTCCGGCGGCGGCAGGTATCGACGCTCCCAGTCGACGATGTCGTCGAGCTTCAGCGCCTCGTTGTATTCCTTGAACGACAGCATGCGCTCGCGCGCGGCGCGGGTATTGCCATCGCGTTTGAGCGTGTCGAGGGCCTGGCGGATGCCGAAGCCGGCCGCGTAACGCGCAAGACCGGGGTAGATCGCGATGCGAAAGCCGAGCTCCTGCAACTGCGTCGTCGTCAATTGACCGAGTGCGCCGCCCTCCTCGACATTCACCAGCGCGGGGGCATCGACCGAGCGCGTGACGCGCCGCATGTCGTCGAGCAGTGTCGGGCTGTTCTTCGTCTCGACGAAGATCACGTCGGCGCCCGCCTGACGGTACGCCTTCACGCGTGCGATCGCATCGTCCAGTCCGTGGGCACCGGCGGCATCGGTGCGCGCGATGATCAGGAAGTCGGGGTCGCGCCTTGCTGCGACCGCGGCTTCGATCTTCTTCGCGTGTTCGCGCAGCGGCACGACCGGGCGCACCCCGGGGATATGGCCGCACTTCTTCGGCATCACTTGATCTTCGAGGTGGATCGCGGCGACCCCGCCGGCTTCGAATTCCTCGACCGTGCGCCGGACATTGACCGCATTGCCATAGCCGGTGTCGGCGTCGCAGATCAACGGGATGTCCACCGCCGCCGCAGCGCGATGCGCGTGCTCGGCGAACATCGTCAGATCGACCAGGCCGACATCGGCGCGGCCGAGCAGGCTTGCCGAGACGCCGTTGCCGGTCATGTAGACCGCCTCGAATCCGGCCATCTCGGTCAGGCGCGCGCCGTAGGCATCGTAGATGCCGGGCGCGATGACCAGCGGGCCCGAAGTCAGGCGCTCTCGCAAACGCTGGCGTGCGGAAGAAGAGGGCATGTCGAAACTCCTGAGTGGCGCGTGGCGACAGGCGCGGGCAAGTGCCCCGTGCTCCCGGATTGTATCCGACGCGCCTTCCGGTCTCTGCCTCGGCGCGGCGCGCGCGGACGCTCACTCGACCTTGACGTTGGCCGCCTTGACGATCGCCGACCAGCGCGTGAGTTCGGCCTTGACCAGTGCGGCGAGCTCGCTCGGCGAGCCACCGATCGGCACCGCGCCGAGCGAGGACAACCGTTCCCGCGCGTCCGGAGCAGTGAGGCCGCGCGCGATCGCTTTCGACAGCGTATCGACTACCTCGGGCGAGGTGCCCGCGGGCGCGAACACCGCGTACCAGTTGGTCACCTCCCATCCGGGCAGCCCTGCTTCGGCCGCTGTCGGCAGCTCGATACCGGGGACGCGCTTCGAGGTCGCGAGCGCGATCGCGCGCAGCTTGCCGGCCTTGATCATCGGCGACGCGGGCGCGTATTCGATCGACATCCACTGCACCTGACCTGCGACCACGTCGGTCATCGCCGGTGCGGCGCCCTTGTACGGCACATGTATATAGTCGGCGCCGATCATCGAGCGCAGCATCTCGGCCGCCAGGTGATGGATCGTGCCGGTACCCGAGGAGGCGTAATTGAGCCCGGGCTTCGTCTTCGAATACTGGATGAATTCCTGCAGCGTGTTCACCGGCAGCGACGGATGCACGACCAGCACATGCGGCACCGACGACACCAGCGACACCGGTGCGAAATCCTTGACCGGGTCGTACGGCAGCTTCTGCAGCACCGGATTGATGCCGTGCGTGCCGGCGGCGCCGAGCAGCAGCGTGTAGCCGTCGGGGGTCGCGCGCGCGACGAATTCGGTGCCGATCACGCCCGACGCGCCAGCGCGGTTCTCGACGATGCCCGGCTGCCCGAGCTGCTCCTGCAGCGCATGCGCCGCGACGCGTGCATTCAGATCGAGCGCGCCGCCCGGCGCGAACGCCGCGATCATGCGGATCGGCCGCGAGGGAAACTTGGCGGCCTGCGCCTGGGCTTCACGCAGCGATACACCCAGTCCCGCGGCGCCGCCGAGTGCGCCCAGCACGCCCGTGGAGCCGAGTCGTGCGAGCGCGTGTCGGCGCGTCGCGTCGAAGGTCGAAAGGCGGGACTGCTTCATGGCGGCACGCTCCAGGGGTGAAAGAAAAGGACCGCGACCGATCGTTCAGCGCATCGCCGTGCGACCGGCTGCGTGGCATACGCACCGGCTCATCGCGCGCGCGCGTCGTCGATCAGATGCCACAGCCGCGACGGCGACAGCGGCAGCGTGGTCGGGTTGACACCGAAGGTCGCGAGCGCATTGGCGATCGCATTGACGAGCACCGCACCGACGACGATCGTACCGCCTTCGCCCGCGCCCTTGGCGCCGAGCGCGTTGATCGGCGACGGATACTCTTCCAGCGCGATCGCGCGCAGGTTCGGAAAGTCGCTGGCGGTGGGTACCAGATAGTCGGCGAGCGAACCGGTGAGCATCTGCCCTTCGCCGTCGTAGATCATCTGTTCGAGGAACACGCCGCCCAGCCCCTGCACGGTACCGCCGATCACCTGACCGTGCAGCAGCAGCGGGTTCACCGCACGGCCGACATCCTCGACCACGAGGTAGTCGAGCAGTGCGACGTGTCCGGTGCGCGGATCGACCGCGACATGCGCCGCCGCACACCCATAGGCCCAGGTGTGATGATGATTGGCGAAGGTCCCCTCGACCGAGATCGTCTCGTTGCGCCCGAGCTCGGCGAAACCGATCGTGCGTCCGCGCGGCGATCTCGCCTCGGTGCCGTCGAGCACGACCTGCTCGGACAGGCACTCGAGGTAGGTGGCCGCCGCATCGCGCACGGCCTGCTTGAACTTGCCCGCGGCATCGATGAGCGCCGAGCCGCCCATCACCGTCGAGCGCGAGTGGTACGAGCCGAAGCCCTCGCTGAGGTAGGTGGTCGACCCATGCAGCAGCGTGAGTTTCGACATCGGGATGCCGAGCGCATCGGCCGCGATCTGACCCAGCGAGGTCTCGAGCCCCTGTCCGACCGACGTCGAGCCGACGTACAGCGTGACCGACCCGTCGCGCGCGAGTTCGATCTTGGCGTTCTCGCGCGGACCCGCGGCGCCGCCCTCGATGAAGCAGCCGAGCCCGATACCGTGCCGGCGCCCGTCGATCAGTTTGCCCTGCAGCGCCTGCTTGCCCGCCCAGTCGAATTCGGTCAGGCAGCGCTCGAAGGTCGAGCGGTAGTCGCCGCTGTCGGCCTCCGACAGCCCGGTCGACTCGGGCGCCGACGGGGTCAGCGTCGCGAAGTGCCACGGCATGTCGGCCGCGGTGACGAGATTGCGCCGACGCACGTCGATCGGATCGAGCCCGAGCGCGCGCGACCCGAGTTCGAGCAGCCGCTCGCAGAACAGCGTGGTCTCGAAGCGCCCCGGGGCGCGATAGGTGCCCGCCGGCCCCTTGTTCGTGAACTGCACGTGCGAGGCGACGTCGACCGCTTCGATCCGATACGCATTGGTGAGGAAGTGCGGGATGTTGCGCGGCTGGATCAACCCGTTGGTGCGCGGGTAGGCGCCCAGGTCGCACCAGGCGCTGCCGCGCACGCCGAGGATCGTGCCGTCGGCCGCGAATGCCATCTCGAGTTCGGCCTCGCATTCGCGCGACTGCGCCATCGTCATCAGGTCTTCGCGGCGGTCGCAGATCCACTTGACCGGGCGGCCGACATGGCGGGCCGCGAACGGGATCAGGAAGTCCTCGACATAGAACTCACCGCGCGCGCCGAAGCTGCCGCCGGTGTCGCCCTCGATGAAATCGACCGCGGTGAGCGGCATGCCGAGCATCGCCGCGCTCGCCGCCCGATTGAAGAACGGCACTTTCGCCGCACCGTAGACGATCAGGCGTGCGTTGGCGCTATCCCAGTCGGCGACGACGCCGCGCGTCTCCATCGTCACCGGTGCCTGGCGCTGCACGGTGAAACGTTCATGCTGGACATGCGCGGCCGCACCGAATGCGGCATCGATATCGCCGCGCCGCGCGGTGAAGGTGACGCCGCGATTGGTGCCGGTTGCCTCGAACAGCAGCGTTTCGTCGCGTGCCGAGTCGCGCCAGTCGGCGACCGCGGGCAGCGCTTCGAGGTCGACTTCGATCGCATCGAGCGCATCCTCTGCGCGCGCGAGCGAGTCGGCGACGACGATCGCGATCACCTCGCCGACGTGGCGGATCCGGTCCTGGGCGATCACCGGCTGCCGGTAAGGCTCCATGCATTCGAGCGGCTGCAGCCGAAGCGGCACCGTCGGCACCGTGCTCCCGGGTGTGCCGACGATCTCGGCTGCGGTGATGACCGCCTCGACGCCGGGCAGCGCACGCGCCGCACGGGTGTCGATCGCGCGCACGCGCGCGTGCGCGACCGAACTGCGCAACAGCGCCGCGTGCAACATGCCGGGCAGTGCAATGTCGTCGGCGAAGCGGCCCTTGCCGCGCAGCAGGCGCAGGTCTTCGACCCGCTGCATCGAGCGGCCGACATAGGGACCATCAGCCTGCGCGGACTCAGGCAGAAGGTCGGCAGGCCGTGCGTCGGCGGGAGCGTTCATCAGCAGATCC